>CBDUYA010000001.1:0-31569 GCA_965371335.1 uncultured bacterium
TCTCGGTCTGTTCCTACGTCGTCTCCCTGCTGCGCCCCGAGGTCATCCGCGATCTCGATCTGCCGCGCCACGGTCTGGAGATTCTGCCTCTGGACGGCACCTTCACCCCGATGCTGAACGGGGACTATCTCTGGAGGATGGACGATCACGGGCGGTCGATCAGGGAGATCGCCCGGCATTCCCGGGTGGACGCTGAAGCGTACGAAGAATTCGGCGTCGCGATGACGAAGATGTGCCGCTTTGTCAAACCGCTCCTCGAGATGGTCCCTCCCGATCCGGCTTCCTTCGATCCCCGCGACCTGATGAAGTTCGTCTCCCTCGGCCGGAGATTTCGCGATCTGCCGATGGACGACCGCTACAATCAGATTCAGTTGATGACCATGAGCGCCGCCGGTTTTCTCGATCGCTGGTTCGAGACCGATGTCCTCAAGGGGACGATGTCCGCGTCCGGCATCATCGGGACATTCCTCGGCGTTCGCTCACCCGGAACGGCCTACGTTCTTCTGCACCACTACATGGGCGAGATCGACGGCGCGTTCCGTGCCTGGGGCCTGGCGCGGGGCGGGACCGGTGCCATCAGCCTGTCGATCGCCGGCGCCGCGCGGGAAGCGGGAGTCGAGATCCGCACCGAGGCGCCGGTATCGAAGATCCTCGTCAAGGAAGGCCGCGCCTGCGGGGTCGTCCTGGAGAACGGCGACGAGATCACCGCCGACGTCGTGTCCTCGAGCGTCGCTCCGAACCTGACCTTTCTGAAATTCATCGGCTCCGACCACCTCGAATCCGAGTTCATCGAGGAGGTCCGCCGTTACAAGTATCGCGGCTCCTCCGGCAAGGTCAATCTGGCCCTTGATGCGCTGCCCAATTTCACCTGCCTTCCCGGCCCCGGGGCTCACCTGCGCGGGGCGATGTCGATCTCACCCTCGGTGGAGTACATGGAGCGCGCCTACGACGACGCCAAGTATGGCCGGTTCTCACGCCGCCCCTACGTCGATATGGTCATCCCGACGCTGACCGACCCGTCGATGGCGCCCCCCGGCAAGCACGTTCTCTCCTGTTTCGTGCAGTACGCCCCCTATCACCTGCGGGAGGGCAACTGGGACGAGAAACGCGAGGAGTTCGGCGACACCGTCATCGACGCAATCGCGCAGTTCGCCCCCAACATCAAGGACATCATCCTGCACCGTCAGGTCGTCACGCCGCTCGATATGGAACGCGAGTTCGGCCTCACGGAAGGAAACATTTTCCAGGGAGAGCTGTCTCTCGAGCAGCTCTTTTTCCTGCGCCCCGTGCCGGGTTGGGCCCGCTTCCGGACTCCGATTCGAAATCTCTACATGTGCGGATCGGCGACCCACCCCGGCGGCGGCATCATGGCGGCCAACGGCCGGATCGCAGCACTGGAAATCTTGAAGGACTCTCCCTAGTGTCTCGCACACGAAGTCGTGTTGACACCCAGGCCGTCGAGGCCTCCGGTTGGAAAGGCGCGAGGAGAGCGGATTCCGGGAATATCCAACCGACGAGCGGCGCCGCGAGCCGGGATGCAACCGCGATCGAATATCACATGAGTTCGGGGACGGGACACTAAAGGCGGGCCGCAACCATGGATCACGAGCGGGACATCGTCATCATCGGAGCGGGACACAACGGGCTGGTGACCGCCTTTTACCTGGCCCGCGCCGGACACCGCCCCCTCGTGCTGGAACGCCAGCCGCACGTCGGTGGCTCCGCCGTCACCCGCGATTTCCACCCGGGGTTCAGGTGCTCGGCACTGACCCATCTCACCGGGCCGGTCCGGCCGGCCGTGCTCACCGACATGCGCCTCGAGCGTCACGGCCTGCAGATGCTGCGCACGAAGACGGCCCTCTGCGCCTTCGATCACGATCGTCCCGCCCTCGTGCTGGGCGATGATCCTCGCGATGCGGCGCGGACGATCAACGCTCTCTCCCCGGCGGACGGCGCCAGGTTCGTCACGTATCACGAGACAGTGGTCCGGATCAGCCGGGCGCTGCAGGGCCTGCTGTCGATGATCCCGCCCGATATCGATCGGCCGACGCCAAAGGATCTGCTCGCTTTGCTGGCAACGGGCCGCCGGATCCGCGGGCTGGGGAAGAAGGACCTCTATCGTCTGTTGCGCTGGGCGCCGATGTCGGTCGCCGACCTCGTGGGGGAGTGGTTTGGCAACGAGATGCTGCGGGCCGCCCTCTGCGCACGCGGGGTGCTCGGCGCGTCGATGGGTCCGATGTCGGCCGGCAGCAGCGCCGTCCTTCTGCTGCGGGCCACGGCCGATCCCCATGGCATCGGCACCATCGCGGTTCCGCGCGGCGGGATGGGCGCGCTCACCGAGGCGATGGCGGCCGCCGCCCGCGCCGCCGGCGCCGAGATCCGGACCTCCGCCGAGGTCACGAGAGTCGAATGTGAGGATGGACGCGTCTCGGGCGTCACGCTGGCGAACGGCGAAAGCATCCGGGCGCGACGGGTGGTGTCGAACGCCGATCCTCAACGCACCCTTCTGCAGCTGGTCGAGGCGGATCAGTTGCAGCCGGGCTTCCGCCAGAAGATCGTCGCTTATCGGTGCCTCGGCGCCACCGCCAAGGTCAATCTGGCGCTGGCGCGCCTTCCCCGCTTCCCCGGTCTGGAGAGCATCGCGGGCGGGGCGCCCGACCCCCGCCAGGCGCTGTCCGGCCGGATCCACATCGGCCCGACGATCGAGTATATGGAGCGCGCCTTCGATGACGCCAAGTACGGCGATCTGTCGCAGCAGCCGTTCATGGAGATCACGCTCCCGACCCTCCTCGACCCGGGGCTCGCTCCGGACGGCCAGCACGTCATGTCGATTCACGTTCAGTACGCCCCCTACCGACTGAAGGAGGGCAGCTGGGACGATCGCCGCGAGGAGCTTGGCGAGACCGTGATAAAAACTCTGAGTGCGCACTTCCCTGATCTCAGGGATGTCGTCGTGCACCGGGAGACGATCACACCACTCGATCTGGAGCAGAGCTTCGCCCTGACCGGCGGCCATATCTACCACGGCGAGGAGACGCTCGATCAGTTGTTCACTATGCGTCCTCTCCTCGGCCATGCGCGTTACCGCACTCCCGTGCGCGGCCTCTTCATGTGCGGCTCGGGCACCCACCCCGGTGGCGGCATCACGGGCGCCTCCGGCGCCAACGCCGCGCGCGCAATCCTCAGTAAGCCGGGAAGGGTATAATTCGGCCCGGGCGAAGACGCCAGCCCACCCGAGGAGTTCCCGCGACATGGCGACCGTCGTTCACGACCGCAGCGAGAATCCATTCCTGTCCCCCGCACCGGAGGTCTCGATCACCAATGCCTTCGTCCGGCCGTTCGACAACGTGGTGGCGGCCGCGCGAACCTGCTATTCGGGCCGCGGTATCGTGACTGATGAGCAGGTGCTCGGCGACGCCGGCGCAGAGCCGGGCGAGGTCGAGCAGCGGCGCCGGCGTCGCGACACGCTGGCCCGGGACCTCTACCAGGCGGGCCACCATACGACATTTCAGCACGCGCATTTCCAGTTCGCCCTGAACAACATCAGCCGGCAGTTCATCTGGTCGTTTCTGCACAGCCACCCGTTCTACAACTCGGAGCAGGTAAGCCAGCGGTATGTCACCGTCAAGCCGGGCCATTATGCCGTCCCACCGCTGGGGGACGAGCCGCTGGCCGTCTATCAGAAGACCGTGGCCGCGCAGCAGGCAGCCTACGAGGATCTCTGCCGGCTTCTCTTCGCCCCGGCCGCTGAGGCATATTACGGCCGCTATCCGTCACGCCGGCGCCTGAGCGACAAGTACGATCGGGAGGTCCGCAAGAAAGCGCAGGAGGTGGCACGCTACGTTCTGCCGGTCGCTACCTTCGCCTACCTGTACCACACGATCAGCGGCATCACGCTGCTGCGGTACCACCGCGCCTGCGAGGAGTTCGACGCTCCCCGGGAACAGAGGATCGTCGTCGGCGCGATGGTGCGTGAACTTCTGAAGCTCGATCCTTCGTACGCGGCGGTTCTCGAGGATCCGATCCCGGCGGACGAACTGCCTGAAGCCGGCGTGATGCGCCGGACGGCCACTGATGAACGGGAGCGACGGGAGTTTCTCGACCGGTTCGACCGCGAGATGGGCGACCGGGTTTCCCTCCTCATCGATTATCCGGCCCGCAACGAGGAGACCCTCGCCGCGGCGGTTCGTGAGGTGCTCGGCTGCTCCCCCTCCCGCCTGCCGGACGATGAAGCGATTGCACAGGTCCTCGATCCGGGACGCAACCGCTATCTGGGAGAGGCCCTGAACCTTACGACCCTGGGCAAGATCTCCCGCACCATGGCCCACTGCCATTACGTTTTCCGCAAACGGATGAGTCACGCGGCCGACTCTCAGAATCAACGCCATCGCATGACGCCGGCCTCGCGCCCCATCCTCGAGACCCACCTCACCTCCAACCCTGACTTCATCACGCCACCTCTCCTGCGCGCGGACGAGAAAGCCCTGGCACGGTATCGCGAGGTGATGGAGGCATCGTGGGAAGGGATCCACCGGTTGCGCCGGCTCGGCACTCCGGACGAGTTCGCCCTCTACCTCCTTCCCAATGCCGTGACGGTGAGATTCACGGAGTCGGCCGGGCTCCTCGATCTTCGGCACAAGCACGCGATGCGGCTCTGCTACAACGCTCAGGAAGAAATCTGGCGGGCCTCGCTCGACGAGGCGCTGCAGATCCGCAAGGTCAACCCGCGCGTCGGCCAGTACCTCCTTCCTCCCTGCAATCTCAGGGAGATGGCCGGCATCAAGCCGATCTGCCCGGAAGGGCGCCGTTACTGCGGTGAGCGCGTCTGGACCTACCGTCTGGAGGATTACCGCCGTGTCATCTGAAGCCCCACCCGGCGCCGGCGGGGACACCGATTCTTCGCCGCACGACTTCCCCGGCGATCTGGAGTTGATGCCCGGACGGGTCAGCGGTCCCCTGAATTTCGCTGATCTGTTCGGCCGCTCGGCGTCGGTGGAGATCGAAGTGGGGGTCGGCAAGGGACGGTTCGTCCTGGAGCAGGCCGCCTCGCGACCGGATGTCGATTTCCTGGCGCTCGAATGGTCTCTGAAGCACCTGCGTGTCGCCAAGGAGCGGGCCGGGCGCGGACGGATCAGCAACGTGCGATTCTACAGAGCCGATGCCCGTCACGTCCTTGGCCATCTCGTTCCGGCTTCATCGATCAGCCGGCTGCACGTCTACTGCCCCGATCCGTGGCCCAAGAAAAGACACCGCAAGCGGCGCTTGTTTACCAGGCCGACGGTGCAGGATCAGGAGCGCATTCTCCGGCCGGGTGGGTTTCTGCGTCTGTCGACCGACGTGGGGGAATACTTCGAGGAAATCTGCGCTCTGCTGCGCGATCACACGCGTCTCGTTGAAGCCGCGGATCCGCTGTTTCCACCTGGGCAGGGCGCGGGAAACACCCACTACGAGATCAAGTACATCGATGACGGCCGCACCATCCACCGCGCGACCTGGCGCCGGGCGCCGTTACCCTGAGCCCGGTCCGCTTTGCTCACCAGGCTTCTGCCGTGACCCTGAATCCGGCCGGCGTCAGTCCATCATGACGAAGATCTCGCCGTCCTCTACCTGAACCTTGTAGCAGCCGACCTTGAGGTCAGCGTCGATCGGTGAAACTCCGGTCTTCAGATCGAACGTCCAGCCGTGCCACGGGCAGGAGACGATACCGGCCTCTTCGAGATATCCCTCACCCAGCGGCCCTCCCTGGTGCGGGCAGGTGTTATCGATGGCGTACAGCACGTCTCCAACCTTGAAGATCGCCACCGTGTGATCCTTGATCTCCACCACCTTGCTTCCGCCGGCTGGAATCTCATCCGCCCGGCCGCAACGCGCTTTGATCGACATTCCGTCTCCCTTATCGGATCAGGTACTCCTTGATATTTGTGCTCCCGTACTCACACCCGGTTACCTGGCGAATGCGGTGCGCCATGAGAGCGACCGCCCGACGGACTCCGGGCCCCTTCTCTGGATCGGTCAGGGGCTCGAGTCGCACCGTCAGACCCCCCTTCCTGCCGCATATCTGGATGAAGAATTTCTGGGTGTGTCCCCGATCGACGACCACGGTTTCGATCAGCGCCGCGCGGTCGCGCACCTCCCTGTAACAGCGATCCATCTTGACGACGAGATCACCCTCCCGGACAACGAAAGGCTCGAAGCGGCCCACGCAGTCCGTCACGCTCATCGATCCCCGCAAAACGACGTGCGGCATGCCCCGGTCCGGATCCGTCTCAGGATAACTCGTCGCAGACGAAATCAAGCACTTCGGCCGCGTGCTCCTTGACCCTGACGCGCGGAAACACGCGCCGAATCTTTCCCTGCTTGTCGATGACGAATGTCGTGCGGTGGATTCCAAAGAACTCGCGGCCCATGAAGCTCTTCTTCCCGAAAACGCCGTAGGCCGTGGAGACCACGGTCTCCGGATCGCTCAACAGCAGGAACGACAGCTTGAGCTTCGCCGAAAACTTCTCGTGCGACTCGAGGCGATCGGCGCTGACGCCGAGAATGACCGTGTCGTGCTCCTCGAAACGCCCGACAGCATCACGGAAATCGCCTGCCTCGATCGTGCACCCGGGCGTGTTGTCCCTCGGGTAGAAGTAGAGAACCAGATTTCTCTTACCAGCGAAGTCCTTCAGGGTCACCTTCTTGCCGCCCGTCGCCATGAGCGAGAAGGACGGGGCCTTCGAGCCCACTTCCGGCATGCCGTTGCTCGTCATCGTTTCTCTCCCATGCGCGTCCTTCCCCTGCGAAGCTGACTGCGATGCAGATTTGCTTCGGATTTGCCTATTTTATCATAGGGGTTTCGCCGTCGGACGAGAGAGAGAGATGAAGGGGCCCGGCGGAGGCCCCGGCACCATTCTCAGGCCACGGAGGGTCGCCGCCACAGTCGCACGATCGCCCCGAGACTGATGATCGTCCACGCCCCTTCGAGGATGATGAACCCGACCTGAAGCGCTTTGACCGCCACCACGCACAGAACAATTGCCCCTGCGGCATTCAGGACGTGGTAGAGGTACGTATCGCGTCCCATCCAGTTGGCCTGATGCGCCGCATAGGCCAGCAGGATGAGGACAGCTCCCACGATCGAAACGACCTGAAGCATTCGACCCCCTCGGAAACGCACATTGCCCGGTCTGGATCGGGCTCCTGGCAACCCTACAGAAACCTCTCGATGCGGGCGGTTTCCTTCAGCTCGTCCAGGTAAGACGTGATGCGATCCTGACGCTCACGGATGGTGAGCTTGGCCCGGATCCGCTCTTTCGCCTCGTCGAATGGAATGACGCCGGCGGCGCGTCTCTCGACCGCTTCCATGATATGAAATCCGCGCTGTGTTACGACGATGTCGCTGATCTCGCCAGGCAGCAGATGAAACGCCTCCCTCTCGACGGCGGGCAGTGCACCCCCCCCCCGGGTGACGATGCCGCTGGCGCCCCCGCGCTGTGCCTCAGGACCATCCGAATGCGCCGCCGCCAGTTCGGCAAAATCCTCACCTGCCCGCAGAGCCTGCAGAACACCCTCGATCTTCCGCCTCGCCTTGGCGCGTGTCTCGGGAGATGCACCCGGCGGGACGCCGATCACGATCTGCCGAATCCGCACTCCCTCCTTCCGGGTCATTTCGTCGGGATGCGCATCGTAATATGTCTTCACATCCCGGGAGGAAATACTGATTTCACCGGCGACCTCGCGCTCCACGAAGCCGATGACGACGAGGGTGCGCCGAAGCTGCTCCCTGAAGTCGCTCATGGAAACGCCGTTCGCTTCGAGTATTTCCACCATGGTCCCGCGCGAACCGAACCCGGCCTGCACACGCTCCAGCTCCTGATCGATCTCGTCTTCGCTCACCTCGATCGGGTCACGGGCGGCCTGCTGATAGAGGAGCTCGTTGTCGATCAGGGTCTCGAGGGCGCGCTCGCGCACCACGCCGAGGTCCTGGTGTCCCCGGTGACCGGGACCGCGTCGGCGGAATTGCATCTGCACCGCCAGATTGAAGTCGACCATCATAATCTCCCTGCCATTGACTCGCCCGGCAACCCCCTCGGGGGAAGGACTCGCCGCCTGGACCCGGACCGGGCCCGGCAGAAGAGCCAGCAGGAGAATCATCGTGAACCGGGTCCGCATTGATCGCATCATTTCAGCTCCCCGCAGCCAGCTCCGGCTGCAGATTCCTAAAGGTGTTGACACTGATGATCGCGGCGAGCTTCGCGGCGATCTCACCGAAGGCGACCGCCGTCCCCGACTTCGGATCGTGAACGACCGGGGGACGGCCCTCGTCCCCTCCCTGCCGGAGCCGGATGTCGATCGGGATCTCGCCCAGGCAGGGTGCGCCGAGCTCCTCCGCCGTCCTCTTCCCCCCGCCGTGACTGAAAATCTCGGAGCGCTCGTCGCAATGAGGACAGTCGAAATACGACATGTTCTCGACGACGCCCAGGATTGGCACATTGACTTTGTTGAACATGGCAGCCGCTTTGCGCACATCGGAGAGCGCGACCTCCTGCGGCGTGGTCACCAGAACCGCGCCGGTGAGCGGGATGATCTGGGACAGGGTCAGTTGGACGTCACCGGTCCCCGGCGGCATGTCGATGAACAGATAATCGAGCTTGCCCCACACCACGTCGCCGAGGAACTGTTTTATCGCGCCATGCAGCATCGGCCCTCGCCAGATGACCGGCTCGTTCTCCTTGAGGAAAAACGCCATCGACATGAGCTTCAGACCATCGGCGGTGACCGGTACGATTTTCCCCTCGACGACCTCGGGCCTCGTCTTCACTCCCATCATCTGGACGAGGTTCGGGCCGTACATATCGGCATCCATCAGGCCAACCGTTGCCCCGGCCCGCGCGAATGCCAGGGCGGTGTTGACGCTGACGGTCGACTTGCCGACTCCTCCTTTTCCGGACCCGATGGCGATGGTGTTCGCCACCTCCGGAATCAGACCTCCCTGTGATTCGATGCTTCGGCGGACCTTCGCGCTCATCGTCAGATCGAGGGAGTCAACCCCAGGCACTTTCTCAATCGCCGCGCGGACGTCCTTCTCGATCTCAGCCTTCAGCGGGCACCCGGGCGTCGTGAGGTTGACCGTCAGCGACACGGTCTCCTTGTCGACCTTGAGATTCTCAACCATTCCAAGCGTCACGATGTCGACATTGAGCTCCGGGTCCTTGACCTTCTTCAGGGCTTCCATCACCTGCGCTTCGTCCGCCATCCTCTACCTCCGCCTCACTTCCCTTTTATTCTATGTGTTCGCATGTCCGGCCCGCCAACTCGAGGCGCGCTTCACCCCGCCGGTTCGCTCGACCTCACGACGCCAAGGAGGAGCGAGCCCGTCGAGATCGCCCGCAACGTCCCCCACACCGACGACCAGAACCCGGAACCGGCCTCCCATCCGATCCGGCAGAACCAGCTCCTTGATCGCCTCCCGTTCCCGCAGGATCTCTCCCTGGCCCGGCCCGTCGCGGCCCTGCTTTCGCCGCTCCCCGCTCAGCTCAGGCAGCCGTTCGAGCGCCCCCAGCGCCAGCAGAAAATGAGACTGGCTCACCAGCCCCAGGCGGCGCGCCCCGGCCGCGCGGGCCGCAGCGCTCAGCGAGGTAAAATCGACGTGGGCGGTCAGGTCCTGCTCGCCCGGCCGCAGCAGGAACTCTTCATTCACCCGGTGATGGTGGTACGCCAGCAGCGTGCCGCGCCTTCGAGCCGGGTGATAGAGCTCGCGCGCCTCGTGTCCGTAATCGACAACCACGAGGTATCCGCACTGGAGCAGGCCGATGGCACGGGTCATCCATCTCGGCGCCTCCAGATTGAGATCGACCTCCTGTCCATCCTCGAGAACAATCCCCGATTCGTCGAGAAACCTCGTCAGTGCAGCGCTCGAGAGCGGCAGCACTTCCTCGCGCAGCTGCTCGCCGCAGAGACCAACATAAATCTCTCGCGGACCGGCGGGGGACCCGATAATGCGATGCACCGGGAATGCATCGATGACTTCGTTCGCGAACAGACAGCCCTGCAGGGCGCCCGCACGTTTCTGCAGGGCCGCCTCATCGACCCACTCGAGGGGAATTCGACCTGACGCCGGGTCGAGCCTCCGCCGCTGCCGCTCGCGAAGGACGGGGCTCGGCTCGACCAGCAGATACTCCAGGACGAGCCCGAACTCTCCCAGGCCGGCGGAGGCGCGAAGAAAATCACCGGCGAACAGCCCCTCTCCCGGCCCGAATTCGACGAAGGTGAATTTTGCCGGGCGACCCGACCGCCTCCACATCTCCTCTGCCTGGCGCGCCAGCAGCTCGCCGTAGATCCGGTGCGTGCCGCTGCTCGTCAGGTAGTCCCGCCCACCGCCCCCGCCGATGCCACGCGTGTAGTAACCGTAGCGGGGATGGTAGAGGCACCGCTCCATGAAGCGCGCGAACGGAATCGGACCTGTCGCGCGGATTTCGGCGAGAATCTCGGCGCGGAGGAGGTGGGAGACTTCACCCATCCCGCGTCAGCCCCGGACTCCTGCGGGCTGCACACGGTCCGCGGCCGGTGTCTGCCTGCCTTCGCGGGCCCTCTGGTCGACGAGGCGCTGCACCTGCATGATGCCCTCGATGAGCGCTTCGGGCCGTGGCGGGCAGCCCGGGACATAAACATCGACCGGGATAATTTCGTCGACCCCCTGGGTCACGGAGTACGACCGGAACATGCCACCGCTCGAAGCGCATGCCCCCATGGCGATGACCCACTTCGGTTCGGGCATCTGCTCGAAGATACGCTTCACTGCGGGGGCCATCTTCTTCGTCACCGTGCCGGCGACGATCATCAGATCGGCCTGGCGGGGTGAAAACCGCAACGCCTCCGCTCCGAAACGCGCGACATCATAGCGGGCTGCGACCATCGCCATCAGCTCGATGGCGCAGCAGGCCAGCCCCATCGGCATCGGCCAGAGCGAGTTCTTCCTGCCCCAGGCAATATAATCGGCCAGCCTCGTGGTCATCACCCATTGTTCGAAATCGTTCCGTTCGCCCGTCATCCGACGTTCTCCACGCGGGGACGAAGCTCTCCGTCGCTGTCCGGCTTGCCGGTGAGCCGGCCCCATTTCCTGATCGGATCGGTGCGGATGCCGCCCATCTGCAGCAGCTTCTCCTGCGGAAAGATCATCGCCTCGCGTGATAAACCGACCGTGCTGTATTCCTTGCTCAGGAAGATCGCCTGTTCGGGGCAGACCTCCTCGCAGTATCCGCACATGATGCAGCGCAGCATGTTGATGTCGAACACTTCCGGTCCCTTCTCCACGCCCGTCTCGATCTCCCGGGCCTCGATGTGGATCGCCTTGGGAGGACAGACGTACTGGCAGAGGAAACAGGCGACACACTTCACGCGCTCATCCTGGTCGCGCACCAGGACCGGCATCCCCCGGTAATTGTCCGGCAGGGTCCATTTCTCCTCCGGGTACTGCATTGTCACCTTCGGCCGGAAGATGTGTCGCAGCGTAATCCACATTCCCTTGAGAATCGACGGGATATAGGTGGAGGCCAGCAGGCTCTGTTTCGCCGGGCGCCTGACCGGCTTTCCCTGAAGGGGCATCTGCATGTTCAAACCAATTCCATCTCAGGAGTTGTGAGTTGCCGCGCGGTAATATTTCAGCGCGGCCTTGATGGCCTGCTCGGCCAGCACCGAACAGTGGATTTTCGCTTCGGGCAGCCCGCCGAGCGCCTCCACCACGTCCTGGTTCGTGACCCGCTCGACCTCGGAGATCGGCTTCCCTTTCACCAGCAACGTCGCAATGCTTCCGGCCGCGATGGCCGCGGTGCAGCCGAAGCTCTTGAAGCGGGCGTCGACGACGACCTCGTCCTCGATCCGCAGGCTCAGCTTCAGCACGTCGCCGGTCGCGGGATCGCCGACCTGAGCCGTCGCGCTCGATCCCTTGAATTCACCGACGTTCCTGGGATTGCGGTAGTGCTCCAGGACGACGGCATTGTACTCGCCCATCGCGGCCATCGACCACTCCCCGAATTCGGACTAACTCTATCGTATATCATCCCGAGCCCGGCCGCCAGGCATGATCACGGCGCCCTCACGGCGGCGCCGCATCTCCCGCCCAGGCCTCCAGGGCGAGGCGCGCCGCCGTGGCAATCTCCTGGTCTCCCCCGGGGTTCGAGGCGATCCGTTCGAGGTCGGCGCGGGCCTCCGGCGGCCGCAGCAACGCCAGGCCGCGGATCGCATTGAGAACGACGGCACGGGTGGAATCCCCGGCGCGCTCCCCGCCGCTGCCCGCCCCCATGGCGGTGGCCGCCGCTGGCGCCAGGTCTCCCGTCTCTCCCGCCAGCGGGCTCGACAGCATTTCCAGGAGGACAGGGACAGCGGCCTGATCACCCAGTCGCGCAAGCGACAGCGCAGCGTTCCAGCCGACGTCGGCCTCCGTATCCTGCAGGGCTTCCCTCAGCAGCGCCGCGCTCCCCCCGTCCTCCAATTCACCGAGGGCGAAGACGGCCATCTTGCGCACCCCCGGATCGGGATCTTCGACAGCGCCGCGCAGCGACGGCAGCGCCTCGGGGCCGCCGCAGCGCATCAACCCCCAGCAGGCGAACAGGCGGGTTGGCGGGTCGGCGTCATGCAGCGCCTCGGTGAGGGATGCGATGGCGCGTCGATCGGCCGCCTGGCCGAGCGCCAGGGTCATGTAACGGCGCAGCTTTCGATCGTCCCCCTCGCCCGCCTCGTCGAAGGCCGAGATCAGGTTCGGCACCAGAGCCGGGTCGATCTCTCCCACCTCGCCGCGCATCAGGAGGGAAAAATCGTAGCCGTACTGCCAACGCTTCAGATCGCCGACCAGGCTGCCGAGGAAGCCGTCATAGCGCTGCAGCGAGCGCAGTGTCGCCTCCGGATCGGGCCGTCGGCTGCGCAGGATCTGCATCCCAAAAAACACCAGCACCAGGACAGCGACCAGGACCAGCGGCACGATGAAGAACTGCATGACGACCCGCAGATCGCTCTTTTCCTCGCTGTCGTGCCGTTCGGGGGTGAGGGGTTGTTTCTCCATGGTCTCCGTCTATCTAAACCGCGCGTGGTTGACTGTCGATCGCCTCGGCAATGTGCAGGTCGAAGGCTCCGTGCGCCGGATTCCTGGCGAAGCCTCGGTGTTGGGTGTTGCATGCGTAGCAGATCGTCACGTCGCCGAGCAGGAAGTAAAGCCCCAGATCGATCAGGGTCGCAACCAGGAGGCTCAGCCCCCAGGTCGGCACGCTCAGGAGAGCGGCGACGGCAAAGACGGCCAGCCCAATCTTCCTGTTGAAGTCCTTCTGCACGTAAAGCTGATCCAGACCGCATCGCAGGCAGTGCCGGATCGTCCCGCCGGGCCGGCTGTCCGCTGCGCTGCGCAGCGCGTGCCGGTAACCGCATCCCTGGCACGCGGCGTTCTCGTGCAACCCGTCGAACCGGGAGTAGACCGGACGCTCACATGATTCACAGACGAACGCCACACTTGCGGTCCCTCTCCCGCCGTGCTCCTGCTTCGCGTCCTTCACATCGGCCCCGCACCTGCCACCGCCATGTAGCGGGCCAGAAGCTCCCCTATCAGAACGAAGATGACGGCGATATAGAGAATCCCGGTGGCCGACTGGGTGGCGCGCATGCGCGCCGTCTGATATGTCATCACAACCAGGACGCCGGGCGCCACGATCCCGAACAGGACCCGTTGCCAGAAGAACAACCCACGGTCGACCGCCAGGCCACGCAGGAACTCCCCCAGTCCCTGTGGAGATGCCGCCCCGTAGGCCAGGAGCCCCGCAACGAACAGCACGGCCCGCACTCCGATCGCCGCGCCGAGAACCTGGGCGAAGCGAACCAGATAGACCTCCGGAAGCTGCAGCCGGACCAGGTACCAGTGCCCGAGGAGCATGGCGACAATGACCGAGCCGATGACGGAAGCGGCCGCCACGGCGTTGGCCCCGAAAGCCCACGCGACGCCACCCCCGTCCGCCATGCTCCAGCCGTCGAGCGCGGTGGCCGACATCGCGCAGGTGAAGGAGAGCAGCAGGACGTGCTGTGCCCACCTTCCCCCCGGCACAACGCCGATCCCGCCCCTGCCCCCGGGGCGGTAGAGCAGGGCGACGAAGAGGACCGCCAGTCCCGCCGCCAGCATCGAGCCAAGCGAGGCGAGTCGGGCGGCGCTCCCGGTCGCGATCCCTGCGGTCTCCCCGGCATGATCAAGTCGAAAAGGGAGCACCAGCATGAGAAACGTCAGCGCCAGACCGGCATGGAAGGCCGAGAAGAAGCGACCCAGGTAGGCGCGGGGGGCGATCAGGAGTGCACCAAGAACTCCCGCCGCCGCGCTGGTGCAAAAGCCGGTCGCGATGTCCGTTCCCGCTGCCACGCTGTCCTCCGGAAGCGGCAGGATAACACATCGCTCCCGGACGGGCTCCGATGAGCGTCAATCCCCGCTCTCCGGCCCCCAGGAGCATGTCCGGGTATTGCGATCGCGGCCCAACAGAATACGCGGACAGGCTAGCCGCCAATCTGCCACATCTTGCGTTGCAGTCGTTCGGTGAAGTAGGTGTGCAGATCGAGGCACCCGCCCGGCCCCTTGGCGGCGACTTCGGCCCGCACCGCGGCGATCAACTCCTCCACGGAGGCACCCCCGCGCAGAAGTGGCCGCAGATCGGTCTCGCCCCGGGCGAACAGGCAGTTGCGGATCATCCCGTCGGCGGTCAGCCGGATACGATCGCAGGTGGCGCAGAACGGCTCGGTGACCGGATTGATGAACCCGACATCGCCGAGGCCGTCAGCGAAGCGGAACAGTTTGGCCGGTGATGAGGACCGCTCTCGTCCAATCGGGAGGAGGGGCTGGATCGCCTCGAGCCGCCTGCGCACCTCACTGCCGGGTACAAAGCGGGCCGGGTCGAGCGGCTCTCCGCCGCCGAGCGGCATCTGCTCGATGAAGCGGATCTGATAAGGATTCCGGCGGGCCATCCGGGCGAAGCGGGGAATCTCGTGGTCGTTGACGCCCCGCACAATGACCACGTTCACCTTGATCGGCGACACCCCCAGTCGTTCGAGTTCGGCCAGTCCCTCGATCACCTCGGCCAGTGAATCACGACGGCTGATCGCTTCGAAGCTGACCTGTTCCAGAGAATCGACGTGGACGTTGAACCGCATCACTCCCGCTTCGAGCAGCGGCTTCGCCATTGAGGCGAGTAGCAGCCCGTTGGTGGTGACGGAAAGGTCCTCGATCCGTCCGATCGACGCCAGCTTGCGGACCAGCACCGGCAGATCGCGCCGCATGAGCGGCTCGCCGCCGGTCAATCGGACGTCACGCACCCCCACCCTGGTGAGCGCCTCGACAACGCGATGGATCTCCTCGAAAGTAAGGATGCTCTCCCGGGGGAACCAGTCAATCTGCCCGGCCGGCATGCAGTAGAGGCACCGCAGATTGCACCGATCGGTGACCGATACGCGCAGGCTGCGTGCCACGCGCCCGAAACGGTCTTCCAAGGCGCCGGAAGAAGGAGGTCGATCGGCCGGAGAGGGCTTCATCAGGCGACTATTATACGTGGGGAAGGTGGGGTTGCAGAGGGGTTACTTCAGCGAGGTCAACTCGGAATCCTCTTCGAGCCCGCCAAACGTGCGCTCCCGCTTCTTAAACAGCAGCCGCTCCACCACCCGGCCGCCGAGCAAGTGCTCGCGGACGATCGCACCGACGTCCCGGGGCTTGACCCCGCTGTAGACGACTCCGTCGGGATAGATGATGATGTTCGGCCCGTAGCTGCAGATGCCGAAGCAGAGACACTGCGTCTCCTTGACCGAGGCCGGGATCGACTGGCGCACGAACTCCTTGCGGAATTCCTGCCTGATTCGGGCCGAGTTCCGCTCCCCGCCACACCGCGGCCCGGTGCAGATGAGGAGATGGCGTGAAAAGGGAAGATTCAGTCAACCTCGAGCCCGGCCTGGAGCTGCAGGCAGGCGTTCTGAGGCAGCTCGTGAACGCCCTGCACGAGACGGGTGTGTTTACCTCGATCGCCGAGCGACCGGATGAACACCTCAGAGGCCCCTTCCATCACGGAAAACGCATCGAGGAATCCCGGCGCCGTGGCGATGTAACCGACGATCTGGACCACCCGCCTCACGCGGTCAAGATCTTCCACCGCCTGTTTCGCCGTCGCCAGCACCCCCAGCGCCGCCAGGCGGGCAGCCTCGATTCCCTGAGTGACCGTGACCTCGCGGCCGATCTTCCCGGCGAACTTGAGACGACCGTTCTCCTTGGGAAACTTGGCCGAGATGAACAGTAGATTACCAGCGCGGGCGCTCTGGACGTACGATCCGAGCGGCTTTCCCACCTCCGGCAGTCTCCAACCGGCCGCCTCGACAGCCTTTTCGACCTGACCCGGCATCCGTCCATCCTCCCGGCGATCCGCGACCGCCACGGTCACGGCGCGTGCAGGCGCGCGACAATGGCTAATATTCGTATCCCAAAGCCCTTTGTCCAGCGATTTCAGCCAATTGCCCCCACTTCCTGGCGGCGGGAGGCTGCGCGGCAAATTGGGCTTTGACTTGACCTCGCACGGTAGGCTACCATGAAAAAGTGCCTCGTGCCCCGTACCCGTCAATTCGATGCGCGTCCACGGAGTAATTCCGGCCCGCTACGCGTCGTCCCGCTTTCCCGGCAAGCCCCTCGCTCCGATCGCTGGCAAGCCTATGATTCAGAGGGTTTACGAGCGGGCGCGGGCGGCCCGTGGTCTGTCCCGGATCATGGTGGCAACCGACGACGAGCGCATCGCCGCCGTGATCAGGGGAATCAAAGGGGAAGCGGTCATGACGAGGAGCGACCACGCCTCGGGAACCGACCGGCTGGCGGAGGTGGCGCGGCGGAGGCCGGCCGACATTCACGTCAATATTCAGGGCGACGAGCCTCTGCTCGAGGCCGGAGACATCGATCGCCTGGTCGCCTGTCTCCAGGCGGATCCCGGCCTCGAAATGGCGACGCTCGCCGCGCCGCTGACCGCGCGAAGCGAGGCCGAGGATCCGAACGTCGTCAAGGTCGTCTGCGACTCGGCGTCGCGGGCTCTCTATTTTTCACGCAGCGCCATTCCCTGTCCCGGCCCGGCGGAGCGCGGAGGACCGCAGGCCACCTGGCTCCGTCACATCGGCATTTACGCCTATCGCCACTCGTTTCTTCTGGAATTCGCCTCCTGGCCTCCCGGCGATCTGGAACAGGCGGAGCGGCTGGAGCAATTGCGGGCCCTGGAGCACGGCCGGACAATCAGGGTGATTCCGGCCACCGGACTTTATCTCGGAGTCGACACCCCGGACGACATCAGCGCCGTCGAGAAGGCACTGGCGGACTGTTCCTGAGGAGGTAATCGTGCCCACCAAGTATATCTTCACCACCGGCGGGGTGATCTCCTCCCTCGGGAAGGGCCTTGCCGCCGCCTCCGTCGGACGTCTGCTGGAATCGCGGGGATTCTCGGTGACACTGCAGAAGCTCGATCCGTACCTGAACGTCGACCCGGGAACGATGAGCCCGTTCCAACATGGCGAGGTTTATGTGACGGAGGACGGAGTCGAGTCTGATCTCGATTTGGGACACTACGAGCGGTTCACCTCGACCGTCTGCACGCGCGATCACAATTTCACCAGCGGCAAGATCTACGAACAGGTCATCGCCCGTGAACGCCGCGGCGATTACCTCGGCGGGACGGTCCAGGTGATCCCCCACGTCACCGATGAGATCAAGAAAGCCATCCGCAGCATCTCCGAGGGAGTCGACATCCAGATCGTCGAAATCGGGGGGACCGTGGGCGACATTGAATCGCTCCCGTTCCTCGAGGCGATCCGGCAGTTCCGGCTCGAGGCCGGCCCCAGCAACGCCGTGTTCGTCCACCTGACCCTGGTCCCCTGGATCGGCCCGGCCGGCGAACTGAAGACCAAGCCGACCCAGCACTCGGTGCGCGATCTGCGGGCCATCGGTATCCAGCCCGACGTCCTGTTGTGCCGGACCGATCGCTTCATCCCACCCGAGATCAAGAAGAAGATCGCCCTGTTCTGCAATGTTCCCGAGGAAGCCGTCATCACCGCCAAGGATGTCGACACCGTCTACGATGTGCCGCTCGTTCTGGCCAAGGAGGGCCTGGACGCCATCCTTCTCAAGATCCTCGACCTCCCCTACCGCGACAAAAACATGGACGACTGGATCGAAATGGTCCGTCGGGTGAAGAAACCTTCCGATGGTGAGATCGTCGTCGGCATGGTCGGCAAGTACGTCACCTATGAGGACTCGTACAAGAGCCTCAACGAGGCGCTGGTGCACGGCGGGATCGCCAACGATGTCAGCGTCAAGCTGCACTGGATCGAAGCCGACCATCTGACTCGCGAGGGCGTCGCGGAGGCGCTCGCTCCCTGCCACGGCATCCTGGTGCCCGGTGGCTTCGGGATACGGGGTGTTCCGGGCATGCTCGAGGCGATCCGCCATGCGCGCGAAAACAGCATTCCTTTCTTCGGGATCTGCCTCGGCCTGCAGTGCGCCATCATCGAGTTCGCCCGCAATGTCTGCGGCCTCGAGGGTGCCGATTCTTCCGAGTTCAACGAGAACACTCCGCATCCGGTCATCTACAAGCTGCGGGAACTGGAAGGGGTCGAGGCGATGGGAGGCAACATGCGGCTCGGCAAGTGGCCGTGCCGGATCGAACCGGATACCCTGGCGCACCGGGTCTATGCAAAAAAGGATATCAGCGAGCGGCACCGCCACCGATACGAGGTCCAGCGGAAGTACCTGCCCGACATGCAGCGCAAGGGGCTGAAAGTCAGCGGCCAGACCCCTGACGAGCGCTTCGTCGAGATCGTCGAGATCCCGGGACATCCCTACTTCCTCGCATGTCAGTTCCATCCCGAATTCAAGTCGAAACCGTTGCAACCACATCCCCTGTTCAGGAGCTTCGTCAATGCCTGCAAGCGGTTCCGCCAGACCTCCCGCTGAGCCGCTTCTGCGAGCGACGCGGGCCGTGGAGATCGCCGATGGAGTCACCATCGGGGGCGGCGCCCCACTGCTGTTCATCGGCGGCCCGTGCGTCATCGAGAGCGAGGCCCACGCTCTGAAGATGGCGCGGGCCCTGTCCAGCATCTGCCGCACCCTTGACCTCCCGTTTATTTTCAAGGCGTCCTACGACAAGGCGAACCGCAGCTCGGTCGAATCGTTCCGCGGACCGGGGCTGGCGGAAGGGTTGCGCATACTGAAGACGGTCAAGGACGAGGTGAAGGTGCCGGTCCTGTCCGACATCCACGAGCCCTCGCAGGCCGAGCCGGCGGCGGAAGTTCTCGATGTTCTGCAGATCCCGGCCTTCCTGTGCCGGCAGACCGACCTGCTCACCGCTGCCGGGCGGACCGGGCGTCCGGTCAACATCAAGAAGGGACAGTTCGTCTCTCCCTGGGATATCAGGCACGCGGTCGACAAGGTGGTCTCGACCGGTAACGATCGCGTGCTGCTGACGGAACGGGGCACCGTCTTCGGCTACCGGAATCTTGTCGTCGACTACCGCTCGCTGGTCATTATGCGGGAGCACGGTTATCCGGTGGTCATGGATGCCACCCACGCAGTTCAATTGCCCGGCGGTCAGGGAGATCGCTCCGGCGGGGACGCTCAGTACATTCCACATCTCGCACGGGCCGCCGCTGCGGTCGGGATCGACGCGCTGTTCTGTGAGGTGCACGACGATCCGTCGGAGGCGCTCAGCGACGGGCCGAACGCGCTGCCGCTCGACAGAGCCGGCGCGGTGCTCAAGAGCGTCCGCTCCATCGACGCGTTCCTGCGGGGTCTCTGATGCCACGCGACAATGCCCGGCGCGTTCTTGAATTGGAAGCCCGTGCGATTCTCGACCTCATCCCGCGCCTTGATGAAGGTTTCGATCGGGCTGTAGAAATGCTCCACAGCTGCAGCGGCCGCGTGGTGGTGACCGGAATGGGCAAATCGGGGCTGATCGGCGCGAAGATCGCCGCGACCTTCTCCAGCACAGGGACACCCTCCCTCTTCCTGCACCCGGCCGAAGCGGTCCACGGCGATATCGGCATGGTCGTCCCCGGTGACGTCGTCGTGGCGATCTCCAATAGCGGCGAAACGGCAGAGCTTCTGGCCCTGCTGGAGCTGATGCGGCGCATCGAGATCAGCCTGATCGCCCTGACCGGTGTGCGAGATTCAACCCTCAGCCGATACGCGCAGGTCAGCCTCGATGTCGGGATCGAGAAAGAGGCGACGCCGATCGGCCTCGTACCGACGGCCAGCACCACCGCGGCACTGGCCATGGGCGACGCGCTCGCCGTGGCTCTCATGGATCGGCGCGGGTTCAATACCCGCGACTACGCCCGTCTTCACCCGGGCGGGCGGCTGGGCCGCGAGGTCCTGACCGTCGCCAGCCTCATGCACTCGGAGGACGCCGTCCCGCGGGCCGGCAATGACACCCCGATGGCCGAGGTCATCCGCACCATGAGCGGCAAGAAGCTCGGCATGTGCTGCGTGGTCGACCCGGAAGGACGCCTGACGGGGGTTATCACCGACGGAGATCTGCGGCGGGTGCTCGGCTGCGGTGACGACCTGCTCGGCAGGCGCGCGCAGGACGTCATGGTCGCCAATCCGGTGACCATCAATCGCGATGAACTCGCCGCCAGGGCACTCAGTATCCTGGAGGCGAGGAAGATCACCTCTCTGATCGTCGTCGATTCCCGGCGCCACGTCGATGGCGTCCTCCACATCCACGATCTCTGGCGCACTCAGCTTTTCTGAGAGACGAGGTGTCCGCAACGTGAGATGCAAGACCCCACTGAAATCCCGGGCTCGTCGCGTCACGATGATCCTGATGGATGTCGACGGCGTGATGACCGACGGCAGGATCACGCTGGTCGGTGAGCGCTACGAGGCGAAGTCGTTCGATGCAAAAGACGGTGTGGCGCTCTGGCTCGCCCGCCGGCTCGGCCTGAGGACCGGAGTCATCTCGGGCCGGCGCAGCACCGCCGTCCTGCGCCGCGCCCGCGAACTGGGAATGGACGAGGTCCATCTCAAGACCCGGGACAAGCTCGCCGTCTACGAGTCGATCCTGCGCCGCCGGAGGCTGTCCGACCAGCAGGTCTGCTATATCGGAGACGACCTGGTCGATCTGCCGGTGCTCGCGCGCGCCGGGATGTCGGTCGCGGTCGCCGATGCGCACCCCGAGGTCCGGCGGCGGGCCCGCTTCGTGACCGGCGCCCCGGGCGGACAGGGGGCGGTGCGCGAGGTTATCGACGCGATCCTCAAGGCGCAGGGGCACTGGAACACGATCCTGGGATGGTTTGACGTCTCGCCCGCCGCGCATCGGCGAGGTCTTCGGAGGGTGGCTCGATGAACATCTTCATCTCCGTCGTGGTCTTCATCTTTTTCATCGTACTGCTCGTCGTCGGTGTCTACAACAGCGACGACGTCACGGTTGAGCTGCTCGTGTCCCGGATCGGCCCGATTCCGATGGGCGCGGTCATCGCCACGTCGGTCATCTTCGGGGTCGCCTTCACCTGCATAATCGGCGTGATCGACGGGATCAAGATTCGGATCATGAACAGGCAATTGCGGAAGCAGGTCGGTCGCCTCGAGGAAGAGTGCGATGTCCTGCGCCTGCAGATGGCGCGCCAGAACGGGACACCGACCGGCGTTGAGGACGCCCCCCAGCCGATGCCGTGGCGGGAATCCTCCTCCTGAGAAGATCCTGCTGTATGGAAAAGGCCCGGCCGCAGGGCCGGGCCTGTCATTGACGGCCGTTCTGGCTGTGGCGGCCTACTCCAGCATCTGGCGGGGGTCGCTCCCGCTGCTGTTTGTGGGCGGCCTGGTGGTGTCTCCCGGCTCGTCGCCCCCCGGTCCGGGCTCGGCACCGGGAGGGATCGGATTGTCCATGATACCCGCCGACAGTTCCAGGAGCGTCCTCGTCGAATAGGTAGTCGTCAGGGTGCCGGTCGGCGTGCCGAAGGCAAGCTGCAGCGTCTCACCATCATCTTCGAGCGTCTGAACGGGGCGGCGGCTGTCAACGTCGCGATCGCTCAACGCCAGCGGTGGCGACCACCGACCGTCGATCAGGGTGCTGAAATAGATCCTGGCCACGGGAGCCTCGACCCAGAAGGTGAGGATGGGAGCGCCGAGCTGGGTGAAGCTGAGCTGCGGGTCGAGCTGCTCGTGGCCCATCGGATCGGGCAGCTGGACGACCCGCGCCGGGCTCGTCCAGCGCCTCCCGTCCCAGGTTGCAAAGCCGATCTGCTTCTGGTTGGCGATGTTCATCGACCAGACGACCCAGGGGTATCCCGTCTCTGGATGCAGCGCGATGTGCGGAGCGCCGTCTTCGAGATTGTCACCGAGGGGGTTCAACATCATTTCCAGCGGGAGGTACTTGCGCACCTGCCCCCAGACCACCCCCGCGCGTCCCTCACCCCGGGTGAGGAAGTGCACCTTCTTTAACTTGCCGTCCTTGTCGAGCTGAACCGATACCTCGGCCAGCGCGATGGCGGGCAGGAGGAGCATGCTGATCGCGACGAGAAAAGCAACGTGCCGCCGCTTCATGATCTCACCTGGCCTTTCCCCTTCTCAATGCAATGGTCGAACTTCTCCACTTCGGCGAACCGGCGATCAAGCTGCGGCCGGAGGAACTTCAATCGCCCGAAATAGACCTTTTCCTGCACCTGGTTGCCGGCGGTGCGCGCCATCTCCCACAGCCGGTAGGCCGCTTGGAAGAGGATGTCGACGTAGCGCTCCTCACCGCCGTGCGCCATGAGCTCCGCTTCCTCGAAGGCGTCGCGTGCCTTCTTCGGCTCCTCCCTCATCTCGTGCACCAGCCCGATGTGGAGCAGCGTGTAGGAGGCGCAACGCCGGAAGCCCTCCCGGGTCGAAACCTGCAGGGCCTCCTTCAGCTCGCGCAGGCCGCGCTCCGGCTTGCCTCCCATCGCCAGGCAGTACCCGACATTGGTGCGTATGAGCGTCATATCGTGACGACTGGCGGTCGGCTCGAGCCGGGTACGGGCCTCACGGAAGCTCTCCAGAGCCTGGCCGTAATCACCCTGCGCGAACCGGATACTGGCTAGACGGAGCAGCGCATAACCTTGGTATTCGACGTGCTCGATCGACCGCGCGATTTCGAGACACTTCTCCGCCTCCAGAATCGCCAGGAAGCCGTCCCCTTTGTTGTCGTGAGCGTCGGCCAGACAGAGGAGCACGAGCGCCTGGGTCGCCGGTGCGATGGAGCGATGCTCCCTCAGGATGATCCGCAGCTCGGTCTCGGCGAGGCTGATCTTTCCCATCCGCAGCAGCGACCGGGCCAGATTGAATCTGGCGCGCGCCAGCCGGTCAGGATCGACCTCCGGCGCGCCCGGCTCCTCGAGACGGGCGAGCGCGGCCTCGTAGATCGCGTAGGCCCGGGCGAAGTTACCCTGCTCCCACTCACGCCCCGCCGCCGCCCTGAGGTCCTCGTACTCAGCGGCCTGCAGGGTGTCAAACTGCTCAATGTGTTCTAGATCGAGCAGATCGGAGAAATTCTGGATCGGGACGTTAAAAATGTTGGCAAGAACGCAAAGCTTGTCGAAGGAGGGGTATCATTTCCCCCGCTCATAACGCGAGAGCTGCGAGTTGTCGATCTCGCCACCCCCCGCTTTAGCCTTCTCCTCAACCCGCCTGAGAGACAGACCATAGCCGCTTCTGAGTCGGCGGAGATAGTTTCCGAGGCGCGCACTGCCGCGAAGATCCCGTTCCAAATCCATCAGGAGCGACCTCCTGTCGTCAGATGTGCCGGCAGGCCGCGCAGCGAGGGAGCGGCCAACCCCGCAGCGAACATCTCGTTGAAAAAGAAGAGGCTTTCGAGTCCTGCCATGGCCCGGCCACCAGAAGGATATGGGTGAAATATCATCATAGCAATGTTGCCGCGACACTCAATATCTGTCAAGAAGCAATTGTAATCGACTTGCGGGGCGGATGCAGCACGCCGCGCGGCTGAAAGGAGCAGAATCGAGAAAATGCCCGTCGGCACGCTGAACCGACCAATAAACATATTTGAATTCATTGCTTTACGCAGATTAACGGGGCATTCGCCCTGCCTCCGCCGTGAAGCCGGGGGAGGGGGGCCGGAGCGCCGTCGTCGCGGGCGTCCGGCTTGACATCCCCTGCGACGCCCCTTAAGTTCGCCAAGCTTGAGGTCCTGTATGGAAGCGCAGAGACAACTCCGCGAAGGCATCCTTGCGAACGCCACATTTCCATCTCTGATGTACTCCATCCTCAGCCATCGGGAGACCGGGGTGCTGACACTGACCGGTGAGACGGTCGCGAAGTCGGTTTATATCCAGGCCGGCCGGCCGGTCTTCGCTACTTCGACCGACCGCACGGATCGCCTTGGCCAGGTGCTGTTCCGGGCCGGCAAGGTCTCCCTCGAAGGCCTGGTCGATTCGCTCGAGGTCTCAATCAACAGCGGCAAGCGGCTCGGCAGGGTGCTGGTCGAAAACGGCCAGATCGAGCCGCACGATCTGGTCGAGGGCCTGCAGTCGCAGATCCGCAACATCGTCTGTGGCCTGTTCCGCTGGACGCGGGGCCGCTATCGATACCAGCCCGGCCCGTTGCCGTCGGACGAGGTGATCACCCTCAAGCTGAACGCCGCGGCGATCATTCTCGCGGGAGTGCGACAGATCGAAAGCTGGGAGCGTGTCTGGGAAACGGTCGGTGGGATGGAGGCCCGCTACAAGACTTCGGCGGAGAGCGCCGATCTGGCCCGGGAGCTGGAGCTCTCACTGGACGAGTGGACCCTCCTGTCCCACTGCGAGCGCCCTATTCCCCTCCGCGAAATCTGCAAGCTCTCCTCCCTGAAGGACTTCGAGATTTGCCGCCTGCTCTGGGCCCTGCTGATTCTTGGAGTGGTGGTCCGGGTCCCGCCCGACCGCACCTGAGTCTGAGCTTCGCCTTTCAGCGGCTGAAAAGCCCCACCAGCTCGTCCCGCGTGACCGCCGCCGTGCCGAGACGCCCGACGACGATCCCCGCCGCGCCGTTCGCCAGCACCGCCGCCTCCTCGACCGTCGCGCCGCTGGCCAGCGCCAGCGCCAGGGTGGCCGCGACCGTGTCGCCCGCCCCGCTGACGTCGTAAACCTCACGCGCGAAGGCCGGAATGACCGTCCTCCCACCGGCCGCAGAAATCAGCAGCATGCCCAGCTCGCCGCGCGTGACCAGCAGGTTGGGACAGTCGAGGCGCCCCAGCAGTTTGCGGCCTGCGACCACCAGGTCGTCCTCGGTGCGGACCCTGACCCCCGACGCCGCGGCCGCTTCGCGGGTGTTCGGCGTCACCACCGTGGCGGGCGAGTAGTGACCGAAGAGGCGGACCTTGGGGTCGATTACGATCGGCACGTCCCGGCGCGCCGCCTCCGGCAACACCTGCTCCAGCAGTCGCGGGAAGATTCCTCCCTTGTCGTAGTCGGAGATGATCAGCGCATCGGCCCCCTCCAGGGCCGCGCGCGCCCGCTCACACAGCCGCCGCGCGACCTCCGGGTCGGGGGCTGCATCCACCTCCCGATCGAACCGGACGACCTGCTGATGGTGGGCCACCACCCGGGTCTTGATGGTGGTCGGCCGGCCGGCCGCTTCGACCAGGCCTTCGGTCGTCAGGCCGGTCTCCCGGCAGAGCCGATCGAGACGGTCTCCCTCATCATCGTCACCGCGCAGCCCGACCGGCACCGCCGTCCCTCCAAGCGTGAGGATATTGCGCGCCACGTTGCCCGCCCCGCCGAGCGAGATGCTCTCACGCTCGACCAGCACGACGGGGACCGGCGCTTCGGGCGAGATGCGGGACACGCTGCCCCAGATGAAGCGGTCCATCATCAGATCGCCAATGACGAGCAGGCGCACGCCGGCGAAGCCGGCGGCGATGCGGGCCGCACGGCCACGTTCAAGATGACTTGGGGGATGGTCGGGGGTCGTCAGGACTGTCCTCCGGCTCGATGGTGGCCTCTTCGATCAGCATGATCGGAATGTCGTCGACGATGGCGTACCGTCTTCTGCAGGAATGACAGAGAAGCGCCGCCCCATCGGATGTCGGCTTCACCTCCGTCCGGCAGGCGGGACAGGCAAGGATCTCAAGAAGCTCCCGATCGATCGCCACGAACGCTCCATGGAGGAGGTCACCTTATAGCACCGCGCTGAAATGCTTGTCAAACGCGCATCCGCCCGCGTTGCGGCCATTTCCGCAGGGTTGTAAGATGCGGCCCGCCCATGGAGCGACTCCCCCGCCCACTTCAATCGAGTGACCGCATTCTGATGGTTCGACTCGGCGCGGTCGGCGACGTGCTGCGCACGCTTCCCGCGGTGCACCTGATCCGGCAGACCTTCCCCGCGGTTCATCTCTCCTGGATCGTCGAGGACCTGTCGCGTGATCTCCTCATCGATCATCCCGACGTGAACGACGTGATCCGCTTTCCCCGCTCCGAACTCCGGGCGGCCGGAAGCCGCCCCTGGAGGCTGCCGGGCCGGCTGCGTGACCTGGGGCACACCCTTCGCGAGCGCAGGTTCACCGTCGCCATCGACGCCCAGGGGAGCTTTAAGAGCGCCGTGGTCGCAGTGCTGTCGGGCGCGCCACGGAGGGTCGGGTTCGCGCCCGGGTTTTGCCGCGAGATGAGCTTCCTGTTCACCAATGAATGGGTGAGACTGCCGGTCCCGTGGCTCAACCGGGTCGACCGCAACCTCCGCCTCTCCGAAGCGCTCGGTGCCCGTGGTGATGAGATTTCAATGCGGCTGACGGAGAGGAGCGATGAAGGCCGCGAGGCCGAGACGCTGCTGCGGGAGGCGGCGCCGGAAGGGACCCCGGTGGTGATTCTCTCCCCCGGGACCAGCCGCCGGCAGCAGCACAAAATGTGGCCTGTCGCTTCGTACGCCCGCCTCGGGGCGGCGCTGCGCCGGACTCTCGGCGTCATGCCGCTGATCTCATGGGGGCCGGGCGAAGAGCACCTCGCCGCCGAGGTGGCCCGCACCTCCGGGGGCACCGCCGTGGTGGCGCCGCGGGCGGGACTTCGCCTCCTCGCCTCCCTGCTGCGGCGCGCGGCGCTGTTCATTGGCGCTGATACCGGACCGATGCATCTCGCCTGGGGCGTCGGGTGCCCGGTGATCGCCATCTTCGGGCCAACCGATCCCCGCCTCAACGCGCCGCTTGGACCGATCGATGTCGTCCTGCGCGGCAGCGAAAGCACCGCATCGGTCTCTCCCGATCAGGTTCTTACCGCCGCACGGCGCATCCTCTCGACGGCGCGCGGCCGCCGTGGCGCCTCCGGTACCGCACCCCTCTCCCGCAGCGCGCTGTTTAGCGCTTCTCCCGAGACGCTCGCATGATCGCCATCGATCCGTCGCGCATCAACCGCATCCTCATCCGGGCGAACAACTGGATCGGCGACGTGGTGATGATTTCTCCGGCGGTGCGCGCCATCCGCGAACATTTCACCGGCGCCAGGATCGCCATTCTGGCGAAGAGCTGGGTGCTCGACGCGCTGCGCGGCAACCCCTACTTCGACGATCTGATCGAATACGACCGCGGGGGGGCCCATCGTGGAGCGTCCGGCCGCCTGCGCCTCGTCCGCCGTCTGCGTCATGAGCAGTTCGACCTGGCGGTTCTCTTCCAGAAGGCGTTCGAGGCGGCCGCCTTCGCGGCGCTCGCGGGAATTCCGTTGCGGGTCGGTTATCCGACCGACTTCCGCCGCGCGCTCCTGACTCATCCGGTCGATCTCCCTCCCCCCGGCCTCCACCACGTCGATCTATTTCAGCAGATCGCCCGTTTCCTCGGTTGCCGGATCCGTGAGCCGCTTCCTTTCTTTCATCTTGCGGAGGAGGATCGGCTAAGAGCACACGCCCGTCTGGCGGATCACGCCGGATCCTTCATGGTGGCGTTGCACCCCGGCGCCTCGAAACCGCAGCGCGGGTGGCATACCGAGCGCTTCGCTCTCCTCGGACGAAGGCTCGCCGATCGGTTCGACGCCCGTCTGCTCCTCGTCGGCGGCCCCGCCGATGGGGAGCTCCTTCAGTCGATCACGTCCGGCCTGCCGGCCGGTTCGGTCCTGCCGCTGGAGCGCGGCCTGCCGATCCGTGACCTGGCGGCGGTCCTCGAAAGGTGCCATCTGTTCATCGGCAACGACAGCGGCCCGATGCATGTCGCCGCGGCGCTCGGCGTGCCGACGATCGGGCTGTTCGGGCCGGGATCGCCGCAACGGACCGCCCCACGGGGCCGGCGGGGTCGCGTCGCGTGTCTTTGGAAGGAGTATCCGTGTTCACCCTGCCGTCAGAATTTCTTCCGCGAATGCTCCGCATCTCCGAACGACAAGCCGTTCTGTATCGAGGAGATCGGTGTCGATGAGGTCGAGGACGCGGCCGTTCGCCTACTGGAGACGATCGACGGCGCGCGGGCTGGAGGCGCGGGACAGCCGCAGCCGCCAGGCGAGTCGCCGCGGGCCCAGTGAGCGACGGTAGTTCTGCAGGAATCTCCACAACCGTCGAACCATCACCCGTTCGGACCGCGCATAGCAACGCAGGAAGTAGAGTTCTTCGCGCCCGCTGAGCGGCGCCTCGGTGGCCAGCCATTTCTCATACGACCTGAGCAGGCGCGCCAGGTTGAGCGCCCGCCCGCTGAGGCCAATCCGGCTTTGCAAGCGGCCTCGATCGAGATCGACGACGTGCACGAGCGGCCCCCTCGTTCCCGGCTCGATCACGAGGTTGGTGACGTTCAAATCCGCATGCAGGAAGCCGGCATCGTGCATCCGCCGCACGAGAGCGGCGGACTCTCTCAGCATCGTCCTCCTCCGCAGGCCGGCAGGCGGGTTGCGGGATGCTTCGTACAGGTTGATCGCTCCGGGAATGGTCTTCGCGATGATCGCATGGTGCTGGAGCGGGCCGGCGACGCTCCGCCAGCCCGCAGCGAGAATCTCGGGAGTCGAAACGCCCCGCCCGCGGAGCCGCTGTGCGGCATGCACCTGGGCGAGAACCCTCTCCCGCCCCCAGTAAAGACCACCGATCAGCCGCCCCAGCCATCCGCCATGGACCGGCCGCTTGGCGACAACCTCCTCACCATCGAGGTGCAGGGACAGGAGCGGTCCCCGGCCGCCACCCGCGGCGGGCCTGCGAGGACCGGGGCCGCACAGCAGGTAATCGAGATCGCCGCGGACGATTGCGGCGACACACCCCGGCCGGCTCACCCAGGTCCCGCCCGGCGACTCGACCTCGACGTAACCGGCCGGTGAGGGGCCGCCGTCCGGGGCGCCAACAGCTCCGTCCCGGTTCACGATTCGTCCTGCTCGTCGGGCCCCCGGCGCGGTCTGCCGAAGATTTGCGCCACGAGGATCCCCACGAGATAGAGGAGGATCATAGGAGCGGCGAAGATGCACTGGGTCACGACGTCCGGCGTCGGCGTGATGATGGCGGCGATGATGAAGATGATCAGGATCGCGTATTTGAAATTCCGCCAGAGGAACCGCGGCGTGACCAGCCCGAGGCGGGCCAGGAAGTAGATCACGGTCGGCAGTTCAAATACCGCGCCCAGCCCGAGGATGATCTTGCTCTGGAAGCCGAACAGGCTGCTGATGCGGAGCGCCGGCTGGAACTCATCGGCGATGCTGAGCAGGAACTTGCTGGCAACCGGGAAACCGACGTAGTAGCCGAAGGCTCCCCCGGCCAGGAAGAAGACCGAGGCGAACAGTACGAAGGGGAGCGCGTAGCGACGCTCGCGTGCGTAGAGGCCGGGTGAGATGAACGCCCAGACCTGGTAGAGAACGAAAGGAGCCGAGAGAAAGAGGGCCGCCAGGAGCGCCACTTTCATGTAGAGCAGGAACGGCTCGGTGAGATCGATGAAGACGGGGCGAGCATCCCCCAGCATCGGGCGGATCGGACGGAGCAAGAATTCGAGGATCCGCTTCGCCTGGGAGAGGGTGGCGAGAAACGCCACGACGATGGAGACGAGCGACCACATCAGGCGTTTCCGGAGCTCGTCCAGGTGCTCCAGGAAACCCATGGCGGGAAGATCAGTCGGATTGGCTTTGCTTCCCCGCATCAGCGGCGCCAGGCGCCCCGCTCTCCTTTTCAGGCGTTTCCTGCGGCACGCTGGCCCGCCCGCTCTCTTCCCGTGAGACCTCGGTATCGAGAGTCTGGCGCAGGTCGGAAGCCGCTTTGCGGAATTCCGCCATTCCTCTGCCGATGGCGCGGCCGAGCTCAGGGAGCTTGCGCGGCCCGAATATCAGCAAGGCGACGACAAAAATGATGATCAGCTCCGGGCCCCCGATTGATCCGAACACGCTCCGTTCCCCCTATGGTTTCATCCCCGGAAAGCGGCCATTTCAGGCCGCGGACGAGCGATCCCTGTATTTTAGCACTTCCGTATCGTCTCGGCGCCGGGGAGGCCAGGCGTGGCACCGCGCAGTGCTCGCGCCAGATCCCCGCCCGGCCTTTCCTTTACTTGGGCCCTGCCTGAAACTATAATCTAGGCAAGCAGTCTGAGGGATCGTCGTTAAGGAGGGCTCCCGTGCGGAACCGGTCTATTCTGGGAGGAATCGCCTTCGTGATCGCCGGCGCTCTGGCCGGCGGGCTGGCCGGAGGCCGCGCCAGCGCACTCCCGGCACGGACGGGTGAGCAACTCAGCACCTACACCCAGCTGCTCAGTCTGGTGCAGGCCCGGGCGGCCGAGCCGGTCGACGCTCAGGAGGCGATCGAGGGCTCGATCCGGGGGATGCTGCAGGCCCTCGATCCCCATTCGAATTTCCTCGACGCCAAGAGCTACCGTCAGATGGTTGAGGAGCAGCGGGGCAGCTTTTCCGGTCTCGGAATCGTCATCTGGAAGCCCTCTCGTGACCTCCCGTTGACGGTCATCTCGCCGCTCGAGGGAACTCCGGCGTGGAACGTCGGTATCCGGGCGGGTGACGTCATTTCCCAGATCGAGGGTGAGGACACCCTCCACATGACGATCGAGCAGGCCCTCCGCAGGCTGAAGGGCCCCAAGGGCACGAAGGTCTCGATCACCGTGACCCGCCCCGGTGTCGAAGAGGCTCTCTATTTCACCATCACCCGCGACGATATCCCGACCAACAGCATCCGCGTCGCCTTCATGCTCGATGCGAACGTCGGGTACATCAAGCTGCAGAACTTCACCCGCACATCCGACCGCGAGCTCGAGAACCATATCAACGCTCTCGAGGAGCAGGGGATGACCCGGCTGGTGCTCGATCTGCGGAACAATCCCGGCGGCCTCCTCGACCAGGCGGTGCGCGTTTCCGAGCGGTTCCTCGAGCGGGGACAAATGATCGTCTACACCGATGGCCGCATTCGCGGCTCGGATCAGGAATTCCGCGCCGGCGGCGCTGGCAGCCGGACCGATCTGCCGGTCGTCGTGCTGGTCAACAAGTACAGCGCCAGCGCTTCGGAGATCGTGGCGGGCGCCCTGCAGGATCACGACCGGGCGCTGATCGTTGGCAATACGACCTGGGGCAAGGGGCTGGTTCAGACAGTCTACCCGCTGAGCCAGGGAGCCGCCCTGGCGCTGACCACCGCCCGCTACTTTACCCCCAGCGGCCGGCTGATCCAGCGCG
>CBDUYA010000002.1:0-29337 GCA_965371335.1 uncultured bacterium
TCGATTCGATGCCGGTGTCGGCCTGGAAGCTCCACAGCGGCTGCAGATCGTCCGGCAGAGAGCCGCCGGTCGACCCGGTCAGTTGCGGGTCGTGGCGAAATTGTCTCCAGTCGGACGCGTGCAGCGGCGCCGTCGCGGCGGCGAGGCACGCGGCGGCCAAGCAGGCGGCCAGCAGGGACGCCGCGGCAGTCCGCGCCGTCTGTCGTTCACCAGGCCGCTTCATAAAGCTCCAGCAGGTCCGGCTCTTCCACCGGACGGGGATTGAAACGGGCGGTCCACTCCTCCGCGGCCTCCTTCGCCAGCCCGGGGAGCGCGTCGCGCGGCACCGCGCAGTCGCGCAGCCGCTCCGGCAGGCCGGCCGCCGCGCGCAGCGCCAGCAGCCGTTCCACCAGCGGGGCATGCTTGTGGCTGTCGCCGTCGCGCCCGGGCAGCTCGTCATACAGGACGCCGGTGGCCGGCCCGTTGAAGCGCACCACGTGCGGCAGCATCAGCAGGACGGCGCTGCCGTGGGTGATCCCGTGCCGTGAGGTGAGCGGGTTGGCGCACGCATGCGCCGCGCCGAGCATCGAGCACTCGATCGCCATCCCCGCCAGGTGGGCCCCCAGCAGCATCGCGCCGCGCGCCTGCAGGTCATCCGGATGCTGCAGGACCTGTTCGAGATGGCCGGCCAGCAGGACCCAGGCCTCGCGGGCGAACAGCGCCGACAGCGGGTTTCTGCGGGTCGTCACCAAGCTCTCCACGGCGTGCGAAATGGCGTCCATGCCGCTGATCGCCGCGATCCGGCGGGGGAGCGATGTGGTCAGCCCGGGGTCGAGAATGATCGCCCGGAACCTCGCCTTGTCATCTCCGCACGCCATCTTGCGGCGCGTCTCCGCCTGCTCGATCAGGGCATACGATTGCGACTCGCTGCCCGTTCCCGCCGTCGTCGGGATGCCGATCGACGGCATCATCGGACGGGTCGCGAGGTTGGTTCCCCAGTATTTCTCCAGCGGGCCGCCGTTGGTCACCACGAAATTGATCCCCTTGGCGCAGTCCATGGCGCTGCCGCCTCCCAGGCCGACCAGCAGGTCGACCTGCGCGTCGCGGGCGCAGCGCCCGCCCGCCTCCACATGCTTCGTGGTCGGGTTCTCCTCGACCCCGTCGAACACAATCACTTCGAGCCGTTCCCGGCGCAGCGATGCGACCGCCCGATCGACATGGCCCGCGGCCCTGATTCCCGGGTCGGTCACCAGCAGGATGCGGTGGCCGTCGAGCCCTCGCGCCAGCGAGCCGAGGCGCTCGAGAGAGCCGGCGCCGAACTCGAGGTGAGATGACCCGAAGGGGGCGGACCAGGTGTCCTGTCGCATCGGCGTCTCTACGATCCGCCGCCGGGTGCACCCGAGGGATTGACGTGGATGGCCGGATCGGTCATGGCGGCGCTCTGCAGCGCCCGCTGCCGGTAGAGGTGCTCGAACAGGTTCCCCTCGTGCGGCTGGTCCCAGCACACAGTATTGGTGGCGATCGGGCCGAGGTTCAGCCGGTCGATGTCAGGGCTGGCGAGCAGGGCGCTGCGGAACCGCTCGTCCTCGGTGAGCACGGAGGCGACCAGGGTCGACCCGATGCGCTCGATCATTTCGTCCTGCGGCACTTCGACGACGGTGGCGAAGGGAAACAGAAACTCCGATGCCGCGAGCGGATGCTCCGGATCGTCGCAGCGGATGACCGTCGGCAGGAGGAACGTGCAGCCGCCGGCCTCTACCACCCGATCGCCGCCCCGCAGTCGCGCCGTGACGTCTTCGGCGCCCGGAACGGCGAGCATCCGATCGATGTAGGCCGAGATCCCGTGCGCCTGGCGGGGGCTGGAGAAGGCGGCGAGGCGCGCCTCCGGATGATCGAGCGGGCGCGCCGGAATCGCCGCCAGGCGCGCGGCGAGCGTTGCGGCGACCTCCCGCCCGCGCGACGGCACCCAGACCCCCGACGCATTGACGCAGGAGCGGCCGCCGTTGTCGGCGATCGATCCGACGATCAGGTCGATGCAGGTTTCCCAGCGATCGATGCAGTCGGCGCCGATAAGCACCTTGCTCCACCCCGGCCCGTGCAACTGCACGCGCTGGTCGTCCCGCCAGGCATCGAGCGTGGCGGCGTCACCGAACAGCATCGACCGGCAGGAGCGGAGCAGGATCTCGGCCGCACCGGCGTGGTCTGAGGGGTAGAAGCCCACCGCTTCCGGAGGACACCCGGCCTCCTGCAGCGCGCGGGCGATGCGGAACGGGGTCCACGGCTCCTGGCGGCCCGGCTTCAGCACCACCGGCACGCGCAGGGCGATCGACGGGATCCAGAGAGAATGCACGCCGGGGGAGTTGTTCGGCAGCACGGCGCCGAGGACCCGCGCCTCGCCGAGGTAGCTGACGGTGCGGCCCCCCTCGTCACCCCAGCCGCCGTCGAGGATGTCGAGGTCGAGACCGCGGGTCAGGCCGAGCAGCACCCGATCCATCGCCTCGAGGACGAAGCGGATCTTCTCCATGTTGCTGCGCGCCAGAGTCTTCGGCATGCCGGTCGTGGCCGAGAGCTGGCTGATGTACTGCTCGGCCGACTGCGTCGCGCCGCCGTCGAGGGGAAGCTCGCCCTCGCTGAACAGTCGCGCGGCGCGGCGGCAGATGTCGAGCAGCTCGGCGAACGGGATCTTAGCCAGCCGGGCGTGGTTGTCATCCTTGCGCTGCAGATCGCGCGCGATCAGCCCGCGGTTCGCCTGGCTCACCTCGGCCACCGGCTCGCCGCTGGCGATGTCGGTCAGGCGGACCAGATCGAGGCTGCGGTAAGGGCGGCCGGCGCGCAGGATCGGCAGGTGCACCATTCAATAAACCCCCACCGTGACCGTGTCCTGCAGGGATCTCAGCAGGCCGAGGTTGCGCACCCCGTCCCAGGGATAGGCGTCGCACGGTTCGGCGCGTTCCCCTTCGTCCCGCTCGGGGAAGCGGGGCATGAAGAACTCCTTCGTCAGGGTGGTCAGCAGCACCCGCCCGACCTCGCCGTAACCAACCGGTGTGTCCGGATCATCCGGCTTGACCAGCTCGAAGACGGCCCGCGGCGCGGGAGGGTAGTAGGTGATGGCGTAGTTGTCGGCCGGGTCGAACGGCTTCGGGCAGGCGAGCCCCATCATGGTGTTGCCGTAGGTCGGCACGAACTCGATCCCGGGCGCCAGCTCCTCCCGGGCGAACCGGTTGAACTGCGCCGTCATCTCCGTTCCACCGCAGAAGATCCCGGTGATGCCGGTTTTCTTCAGGGAGATCTTTTCGGCCAGCGCTTCGAGCAGCTTCGGCGTGGTGAACAGACAGCGCACGTTGTCGTGCCCGCGCAGCACCTTGAGCGCCTGATCGATGACGTGCCCCTTGTAGGCGTCCATTTCGTGGTGCCGGCCCGCCTTGACCAGTTGATTGACCCAGCGCGGGTCGAGATCGACAAAAAAGCAGACCCCGCCGCGGTACTGCGCCAAGTGCTCGATCGACAGGCGCAGCCGACGCGGCCCGGTCGGGCCGAGCATCAGCCAGTCACCGCCGCGCGGAAAGCCGCGCTCCGGCAGGGTGTCGCTGAACATCTCGTAGTCGGTCTGGAAATCCTCGATGTTGAGACGGGTCTTCGGAAGACCGGTCGAGCCGCCGGTCTCGAAGGCGTACATCGGTTTTCCCTCGAGTCCCTTCGGCAGCCAGCGCCTCACCGGACCGCCGCGCAGCCATTCGTCCTGGAAATGTCCCAGGAGACGGAGGTCGGCGTACCCGCCGATCCTCTCCCGCGGATCGAAATCGAGCTTGCGGGCGTATTCGAGCCAGAAGGGAGAGCCGGTCGCGGGGCTGAAGTGCCACTTCACGATTTCGAGCACGTGGGCGTCGAGCCGCTGCCGCGCCGCCGCGGTCTTCGTTTCGAGCGGTGTCGTTCCGGTCTTCGTGGTCGTCATCGTCGGCTCGCGTTCCCGTTCACTCCCCGGCCCGGGCGCTCTTCGCCTTTGCCGGCTTTTCTTTTACACCGCCCCCGGCCTCGATGGCGAACAGGTTGCGACGGCTGGCGATGAAGAGAACCCCGTCCTTCGCCGTCGGGGTGGTGTAGATGGCGTTCCCCATGTTGGTTTCGCTGAGCAGCTCCATCTTCTTGCCGGCCTTGAGGACCGCGACGTCGCCGTCCTCGTCGGTGATGTACACCTTGCCGTCGGCCACGAAGGGCGAGCTCCAGACCGCCGCGAAGGTGTTGTAGCTCCAGAACTGTTCGCCGTTCTTGACGTCGAGTGCGTAGAGGTAGCCGCTCAGGTCGACGGCGTAGAGAATGCCATCCTGGATGGCGACGGTCGAGATGGTGCGGTTGAAGTCCTCGCCTCCCCGGTGCCAGACGATACCGGTCTTGGTGATGTCCCCGGTCTTCGAGGCGTCGATCGCCCACAGGTGGCCGGGTGCCTCGCCGTGCTCCGGGTCCTGCCCGACGCCGACGTAGACGATGCCGTCGTGGATCATCGGTGTCGAGATGACATTGTTGCGGGTGCCGCGGCCCCCCAGCCCCCACTCCGAATCCTTCGGATTGGCATCGAACGTCCAGATCACCACACCGGTCTTCGGCTCGAAGGAATAGATGACGCCGTTCCCTCCGGGGATGATGACCTGTTGACGTCCGCCCGCCCTGCCGGAGGCGGGGTTCGACCAGCTGCCGTGGAGAATCGTCTCGCCGGGCGCGGAGTCCTCCCACAGGAGGGCGCCGGTCTTTTTGTTGAGGGCGATGAAGCTCGGCGCGAAGGGCGAGGGGATGTTGACGTGCCCCTCGTCGACCCCGTTCCCGGTCACGGTGTACAGGATGTCGCCGACCACCAGCGGGCTGCCGGCGGCGATGTTGTGGGGGAAGACGTCAAGCTCGCCGATCATATTATATTTCCACACCACATCGAGATCGGTCTCGCCGGTCTCGGTCTCCTCCTTGAACGGCCCGTCGTTTTCGCCGTCGCGAAAGCCCTCGGTATCAGCGCAGACCACCTCGGCCCGGTTGGAGACGTACCAAATGCGGTTCCCCTCGACGTACGGCGTCGAGCAGACCCCCTGCATCGGCCAGTCGTTGACCAGGCCGGCCGGCAGCTTCGGATGGGCCGACTGCCAGAGGAACTCGCCGTTGGAGGCGCGAAACGCCATCACCGTGCCCCGATCCCCGTCCAGCTTCGGATTCCGCCTTCCCTCGTTGTTGGTGCCGACGTAAACCACCCCGTTGCTGACGATCGGCCCGCCGTAGGTCTGCGAGCCGATCGGTTGCGTCCACTTGATGTTCAGGCCGGTCTCCATGTCCCAGGTTGCCGGCAGCCCGGTCTCCGAGGAGACCATGTTGCGCGAAGGCGAGCCGCCGAACATCGCCGGATCGGGATCGGCCTTCTTCGCCGCTCCGAGCAGCAGAGGGAGTGTGAGGACGCCGACTGTTGCTGCCAGCTTCAGGCTTCTCATTGTTTCGTCTCCGTGACCTTGACGTTGTCGTAGTAGATCGTCGTCGGTGAGTAGCCGTACAGGCCGGGGCTGCCGGTGGGGTTCGGGTAGGGATCCTCGACGCGGATCGTCCAGCCGTCCGGCTCCTCCTGCGCTTTCGGCCAGACCTTGCCGAGCACCGCCGCCTTGCCGTCCTTCACCTCGACCCGCAGCTTCATCGTGTACCAGGTGTCGACCTCCCAGGGGAACGGGAGGTGATGCTCCAGCCGCAGCTCCGCCCAGTCGCGGATCTGCAGGCGCTGGTGGTTTCCCATCAGGTCGAGCGTGTAACGCCCGGCGATCAGCCCCATGTCGGGGCGGCGCCGGCCTTTCTTCGTGCCGCGCAGGTCCGCCTGGATGGTGTAGCCGCTCATGTCGGGGGTCCCGATGTAGAGGCTCTGACGTTCCAGTCCCCGGCCGACGAACCGCTTGGCGAGGACCTTGCTGCCGTCAAGATCCTCCACGGTGAAGCGGCCCGCACCGCCCGGCCAGAGCGAGGGATGGTCTCCGACCTGCCACGATTGGAAGTCCTCGGACCAGGGGAGGGAAGGGAAGACCCTCAGGCGGGCGGCCGCCCGCAGCGAGCCGACCCGCGCCGTGACTTCGCCTCCCTGAAAGCCCCCCTTCGGGTTGGGCGTGAACCGCCCGCTCACGTCGATCTTCCCATCGAGTCCGGCCAGCTCCCAGGAGCCCTCCGGTTCGCCGAGGAAACGTCCATGGGCGTCGTACGCCTTGACCCTGAACTGCACCGGCTCGCCCGGCCTCGCGATGACCTCGGTCGGGGAAACGTGCAGGAAGGCCGGCGCCGGGTCGGCGGGAGCGCTTTCGGAGTCGAGCGCCACCGGCTCGCCCAGGGCGGGGGAGAAGGCGGCCTTCTGATCGCCGATGCAGTAGAACCCCTCCTCCGTCGTCAGGTAGATCCGGCCGTAGGCGATCGCCGGCGAGCCGTAGATCTCGGCGTAGCGACCGTCCGGCATCGTCAGGTGCTCGACGTCGAGCGACGTCACTCCGTCGCGGCCCGGCTGCAGAATATGGAAGTTGCCGTTCACCTCGGGCGCGAAGATCTTCCCGTCGGCCCAGACGGGAGAGCCCTTCCCGACCGTGCCGAGGCTGTGCTCCCAGAGGGTCTCGCCGGTGCCGGCGTGCAGGGCGTGCATGTTGCCGGAGTCGTCGATGACGTAGACCACGCCGTCGTGCACCAGCGGCGAGGCGTAGCCGGCCTTGATCTCGTTGCCCCGCCAGACCTCGTGTGTCTTCGTTACGTCGCCCTCGCCGGTGCCGTCGATGCAGACGACGCGCCCCATCGATCCCTCGTCGATGTTCTCGTTGCGCATCGAGGCGTAGACGCGCGTGCCGTCGACGACCACCGAGGAGTTCAGCCCCAGCTTGCTCAGCTCGAACTTCCAGACCACCTCGCCGGTGCGCGCCTTCATCGCGTAGACGGCGCCGTCTCCGTTGCCGTCGATCAGCAGCCGTTGCCCGTTGATGACGGTGACCACCGGGATGGTGTAGGTGGTCATCGTCCGGGGGCGGCCGCCCGGGACGGCGACCCACTGCACCTCGCCGGTCATCTTGTCGAAGGCGAAGTAACGGTGGCGGGGCGGTCCCTGCTTCCCCCAGCCGACGCTGCTGAAGCTGAGAATGAGGCGGTCCTCGTCGATGATCGGGGAGTGAATCCGGCCGCCGTACCCGCTGATCCGGCCGTCCATCTCGGTCAGGGAGCGGGACCAGACGATCTTGCCTTTCCGGTCGTAGCAGTTGAGCAGGCCGCCGACGCCGTGGACGTACAGGTATCCGGTGTCGGGATCGCCGACCGGGCTGGCCCAGCCGACCCGGCTGAACGGGATGGTGGTGTGGAAGACGTTGAAGCGATCTTCCCAGAGCGGCACACCGCTGCCGGCATCGTAGCAGGCGACCATCTCCTGCCGGCCGACCCCGTCGCCGACCCGGCCGATGGCGCAGGCCCGCCCGTCGAACACCACCGGAGTGGAGCGGCCGACGAAATCTTGTCTCCAGATGAGGCTGTCGCCTTCCTTGGACCAGCTCGACAGCAGCCCGGTGTCCGGGGACACCCCGGTCTGGGCGCGCCCTCTCCAGGAGGGCCAGTCGGAGGCGTAGACCGGGACGGACGTCGCCCCCGCGCCGAGGAGGATCAAAGTCGCCACGATTGCCAACGGTCGAATGCGCATGCTCGATTCCATCCGGCCTCCGGGAGCCCCTCGCCCCCTCGAAAAAGCAAAGCTCCGGAGAGAACGCCGGCGGGCGCCCGCTGCGGATCCCTGCGGAATTGGTTGGACCGCCGTCCCACCGATGCGGCGGCCGGAATGGCCGTTCAAGGGTACGATAGAACCACTCCGAAAATCAGTCCCGGCTCAGGGTAAGCCCTTCATTTTACAGATTTTTACGACATGGGGAAGGGGCAGGTCTCCGATTCTCCGATTCCGCGCGGCCCGGCGATCGGGTCTCTGCGGGGCCGACCGCGTTGTTTAGCCGTTCCCCCCCGCCGCGCCCGGTGTTTCCCCGGGCGCCGTGACTGTCGAATGCTGTGTGGCCGGGGTGCGGGGCGGCCCGCCGGCCGGTTTGTACAGGGTCACCAGACACCCCCCCACCGCCGCCAGGGCGATGCCGAAGAAGAACGGCCAGCGGATCGTGCCGAGGCCGCCGGCCGGGGGATGGGTCGAGAGGGCATAGATGGCGTTGACCACCGGCGCTCCGGCGAACACGATCGCCATGACGACGCTGGGCGAGCCGCCCGCCCCGAACGCCAGCAGAACACAGAAGGCGCCGATCGCGCCGGCGGTGCCGGCGACCAGCGACCACATCATGCCGCGGCCGGGAAAGTGCCAGCCGGCGCCCCGCACGATGAGCAGCAGAAGGGGGGCAAGCACGGCCGTGAGAAAGTAGGCGATGCCGACGAAGAGGAACGCCTTGTACCGTCCGTTGACCGGGTCTGCCATCGACGCCTGTCCGCTGTGCAGAAAGTTGCCGTACAGCCCCCAGCTGGCGACCGTCATGAGAGCAAAGGCGAGCCACCCCAGGCCGGATGAAGTGCTGGCACCTGCCATTGTTCCTCCTTGCCCCGCCGTCGGAGCGATGCGAACCCACAGGTGGATGAAAATTGCGGGACGATGGGGAGCGCGACCTTACCACATGACCGGCGCGCTGCTTCCGCATCACCTGATCGGTGCGCCGACTCAGCGGGCCCCGGCGGTCCCCCCGGCGGGCGGCGTGCCCAGCTCGAGCGCCACGATACGGCTCTGGTCACGCAGATAAAGGCGGCTCCCCGCGAGGGTCGGCGCCGTCCACGCCGGCCCCTCCAGGATCGGGTGCTCCGCCTGCACGGAGAATCCCTCCGGCGACATGGTCGCTATGCCGAGCCGGCCGTCCTCGTCGAGCCAGATGACCCGCTCGGCACCGACCAACAGCAGGTTGGCCTCCGGATAGCCGTCCTCGACCCAGGCGATCTCCCCGGTGCGGATGTTGTGCGCCATCAGTTTCGCGCCGGTGCTGCCGTAGACGTAATCGCCGACCCGCAGCGCCGTGTTGTGGAAGATCTTCACGGACCGGTTGGCCGCGATCTCCTCGACCTCGGTCTTCCCCCCGACCCGCTTCAGGCGAAGGGTGTGGCTGCCGACATCCCCCTGCGAGCTGACGAACAGCAGGTCATCGTCGCCCCACCACGGGGTGGAGCAGTTGGTGGTGTATTGGTTTTCGTGATGCCGGCGCCATTTGAAGGCGCCGTCTTTCATGCCGATCCCGACCACCTCGTCGGGGGTCATGAAGACCAGCTGGTCCTCGCCGCCGACGTCGATGATGATGGGGGAGGAATAGCCGACCGACGACGGTTCCGACTTGAAGCGCAGCGAACCGTCCGTGAGATCGTAGCCGACGGCGGCATGCTTCTCCCCGCCGACCAGGAACACCACCATTCCGTCGTAGGCGATCGGGCTCGACGAGTTGCCGTAAACCAGCGCCTGGCCATCGTGCTCCTCGATCATGTCGTGCGACCAGAGAAGGGTTCCCTTCGTCTTGTCGATGCCATGAACCAGCGAGCCGAAGCCGACCGTATAGATACGGTCGCCCACGATGAGCGGGGTGGCATTCGGGCCGGTGCCGTAATCGCCGGACTGGTTCTCGTGGACCGGGGCCTGGTAGCCGTACTCCCAGATCGTCTCTCCGGTGGCGGTGTCGAGCGCCACGAGGATCTCCTGCTCGCCCCGCCTGTACATCGTGTAGAGTCTGCCCTTCTCCGCCAGAATGGCCGAATAACCCGGGCCGAGATCGCGGCTCCAGACCACTTCCGGCCCCTGCTCGGGCCAGCTCGACGCCAGACCGCCGGCCGGGATCTTGAAATCGCGCTGCGGCCCGCCCCACTGCAGCCAACTGTCCGCCCCGTGACCGGGGATCGGGATGAAAAGCGCCAGTCCGAAAAGCGTTGCCGCGAAACGCAGACAGATGCTCCCTGCAAAGGATCGGGACGTCTTCATGGTGGTGGAGACCCTCCTTGTGAATGATACACGGAGCGGGGCTGCCCGCCCATTCCGCGCGCTTAGTCGCCGGGGTTCCCGACCGGCTGGCTGCGCGCCTCCCGCACGAGCTCGTCGATGTTGTCACCCGTAAGGCTTGCGAGAAAATCAACGAGCGCGGCGATGTTGCGATCGGACAGTCCGAGCGGCCGGATGAGAGGATCGAGCCCGTCGTGCGGACGGGCTCCGTCGTCGTAGAACTCGACTACCTCGCGCAGGGTGGAGAGCGATCCGTCGTGCATGTACGGAGCCGTGAGGGCGACGTTGCGCAGAATGGGCGTCTTGTAGCGCCAGCGATCGGCGGGGTTGCCGGTCACTTCATAGCGACCGAGGTCGCTGGCCGCCGGATCGCCCACGCTGGCCACCGTCGATCGCTCCAGCGGCACCACGACCCCGGGAGCGATCTCCACGTCGACCGGCCCGCTGAGGGTCCCGCGGACGAGGCTGTTGTACCAGCCGACGCCGGTATCGTGAAAGCGGTGATCGGTGAACAGGGCGTGAGCCTTCTCCAGCAGATGGCAGTTTGCACAGCCGGCGGGTCCTGTGAACAATGCAAATCCGCGTTGTGCTTCGCTGCTGAGGGCGTCCGGACGATCGCCGAACCGCCACCTGTCGAACGGAGATGCCGCCGAGACCAGGCTCCGCATGTAGGTTCCGAGGGCCTGACCGATGCCGGCTACCGTCGCCTCCCGGCCGAACGCCTCCTCGAACAGCGGCGCGTACTCGGGGAGGGCGCGGACTTTCCCGACCAGGGCACCGAGAGACGATGCTGCCATCTCGTCCGGGTTGAGAAAGACATCGAACGGCTGCAGGTCGAGATCGGGCTCGCGCCCGTCGTGGAAGAACGGCCCGGCGTATGCCACGTTCAATAGGGTTGGAGCGTTGCGCCGCAGGCTTTTCCCTTCGTTGCCGACGGCGGTGCGGATCTCGTTGACGGTAAATCCCTGCTCGGGAACGTGACACATGGCACAGGAGAGGGTGCCGTTGTTGGAAAGCCGTCGATCAAGGAAGAGCTTGCGTCCCAGGCGCATCTTCGCCGCCGTCGGGCGATTGGTGGCCGGGATCGGCACCGGGGGGAGACCGGAAGGCGGCGTCTCGATGCGTACCACCGCGTCCCGGTTCGCATCGCCAGTCACCGCCGTCAGAGCACCGGCTGCCATGATGAGCACTGCGGCCGCCAGGAGCGACATGGCACTCAACCCCGGGGGCCGTCGGGGCGGAAGAGAGATTGGCGTCACGGCGCGGACCTCAGTGCGACGCGGCATCCTCCAGCATCAGCGTCTTCAGATCGCTGAGAACGACCGCCGGATGGAGGAAGCCGGAGCTGTAAATGTTTCTCACCCGGAGGCTGCGATCGATCAGGTAGATTTTTAGCAGGTGCGCGATGTCACCGGTCGGCTCCCCCCGTTCGTCGATCTCCGGCACGATGTACTGTCCATAGCCGTCGAGAATCGGCTGCAGGGCGGAGCGCGATCGGGTGGTGAGAAACACCCAGCGCCGGTCGTTTGCGGATACCTGCCGCACGTCGGGCGGCACATAATAGCGCATCATCTCGGGGGTGTCGCGCTCGGGATCGAAGCTGAGGGAGATCAGGCGAACCCGGGAAGCGAGCTCCGGCTCGTCCTGCAGATCGCGCCGGACGCGGTGCAAGACCGCCGTCGCCTTCGGGCATCCTTCGGTGAGCTTGCAGCTGGTATAGATGAAGCTCAGGAGGACGTAGCGATTCGCCATATAGTCGAACAGCCGGGCATCGTTTCCGTCGGCGTCGACTACCATGCCGTCGACAGCGTCCTGGATGGGTGGCAGCTGGTAGGAGCCAGCCCGCGGCGCCAGGAGCGAGGAAACATCTTCGCCCCCGGTTGACGAGGTGCTCTCCCATGGGGCCGGCGCGCAGGCCGCAGCCGTGAGCAATGCCATCGTCAGGAGAGCCGTCCCCGGTGTGGCCGGGTGACGAAAGTATGAAAGGAGCGGGGGTTGGTCCACCGCCCTCGTCAGGAGCCTGTCCGAGTCTTGGGCTGTGGCGTGTTCGGAACGCCGCCCAACTTCCCGTACAGGGCTTCGGCCCCGAATCTCATGATGTGGGGACGCCCCAGCTTCTCGGCATTGAAGTCGACCGTGAACTCGTGCTTCAGCTCCTTGCCGTCCCAGGCGTACGCCTTGAGAAACTGCTCATTGTCATCGCCCTTCTTGTCCCAGTTCGCCAGCAGCGACGAGGTGAAGTAGAGGCGCTTCCCATCCCAGCTCTGCGACACCATGTTCACCTGAGCACCAATTCTCTTCTCATAGACCAGCTTCGGCTGGAACGGATCGCTGACGTCGAAAAGGCGGGTCATGCCGTCCAGGAAACTGTTGATCCAGAGCAGGCGATCGTCCGAGCTGAGGCTGATGTCGACCGGAAGGGGAATCTTGCTCGGATCGCCGATATCGGCCACCGCTTCGGCCTCCCAACGGCCCTCGGCGGCTTCGTGGATGAGCCACAACTGGGAGGTGAGAGCGGTGGTGGTGAAGGCGTAGTTATGGCGCGGGCCCCAGGCGAAGCGGATCTCGAGCGGCGCGCCCGGTACCTGAAGGACCTGTTTCGGCTGACGCGCATGCAGATCCCACACGACCACGGTCTGGCCAAACCGCTTCATCGCCTCCTCGTCCTGCAGCATCTTGCCGAAATCCATCATGTAGTTCGTCCAGCCGGTGAACGAGGAGGTCAGCATGACGTTGCGGCGGGGCAGGACACGGACGTCGTAGCCATAGCCGTCGGCGATCTCGCCGCCGGCGGCGCCGCGGGACTCCCTGGCCGTCGGCATCCAGTGGGTGGTGATGTATTTCCCCGCGTTGCTGTATTCGACCAGCGCGGTGCGGCCGCCGTGATCCTTGTCGTTCGACAGCCCCGTGGTCATCATGCGGCCCGGTAGGGCGTAAAGGGTGTGCGGCCCGACGACTCCGCCCGAGCGGGCGACGTAGTCATCGATGGTCTTGTACAGCTTCGGCTCGCCCGGATCGGAATGGATGTCGAATATGAAGATCCTGCTGGTGTCGAGCCCGCTCGCCCAGAGGTAGCGGCGATCATCCGTGAATCCCGCGTGATGCGCCTCGTTGCGGCCGCCGACCGACAGGGTGGCAATCACTTTGCCGAGCGTCTTCGATCCGGGGCGCACGTCGATGGTCACCAGCTTGTCCGACTCGTCTCCGATGCCCTTCGCGCCGAGCGTCCAGACGTAGACGTAATCCTCCTGCGACGTGATCTTGGCCATGTACGGCGACATGCAGGTCTCGTCGGCGCGCACCTTAGTCGGCGTGAACGCGCCACCCGCAAGCAAAACAATGAATGTGACGCCGGCGACGAAGTGACGAATCCACTGCATAGGCATGATGGTTCCCCCGACTGAAATGGGTCGATTCGGTTTTCGGCTGAGACCGAACGCCCCGGTGCCATTCTTCAGTGGCGTAAGGTTACCATAGCAGGTGCGGTCGAAACGAGAGACGGCGATGTCAAGAGGCGTTATACTACGCCGATGTTTGGGGTCCCCTCGACACGCCGATCGATCGCCGTCCTGATATTCATGGCTCAATTCGGGATCTTCTCCGGCCTGCGGGCCGCCGTGTCCGGCGCATCGGCGCCGGAGTCCGGGGTGGACGCGCGGGTTCTCCTGATCGGGGTGGACGGCGCGAGCTGGAAGGTCATCGGGCCGATGATCGAGAACGGCAAGTTATCGACGCTCGCCCGGTTTGTGAAAGAGGGGGCGCATTGCCGCAGTCTGCGATCCCTCGGCTACATCGATTAAGGTCGCCGCCGTCGGTCGCGCCCGGGCGTGACGGTCGCGTTCGGGAATTCATCTCGATGATCCGATGACTAGTGAAGCTCCTCAATGAAGACGCCGCTCGATGAACGCGCGTGTGATACGGTCTGTGTCCTGTTCGCCCTATGGACCGTGGCGGCGCACCTCGTCGTGGCCGCCGGCGGCAACGGCTATCAGCTTCTCGCCGCCTCCATCTTGATCACCCTCCCTCGAGGTCGCGGCGGCGGGACCCTACTTGCAGAGCCTGGCCGGCGTGCGGCTGGCATCCGGGCGGATCACGCTTCGCACCGATCTGAAGGGAGACAAGGCCGGGCGGATCACCGCGGGCGGCAGCCTGGGGTTCGAGCAGGTGAGATTGCAGGAGTGGCCCGAGTCGATCGCGGCCACCATCGATTTCGACGCGACCGCGACGGATAGTTTCCAGAGGATGCAGATCGCGCGGTTCGATGTGCGCCTGGGAAACAGCAGCGTGAATGTCTCCGGATCGATCGACAACCGCGGCAAGAAGACCATCGTCGACCTGAAGATTCCGCCCGCGCAGGTCGATGCCGGGGACCTCGCGAACCTGCTCGCCCTGAGCGGCACCGAGGTCCCCTTCAAGTTTTCCTCGACGGCCCCGATCCGGGTGGAGGCGACGGTGCGTGGAGATATGGTGACGAGAGACAACCTCGACATCGAGGGAAGCCTCGATGTTTTCGGCGCCACTTTCAAGCACCCGCTCATGGACCAGCCGATGAAGGAGATCCGGGGAAGGGTGGAGATCGGCAACGATCGGTTCGAGTTGACCGGCTTTCATGGCGTGATCGGCGGCAGCGACATAGGCGGCAGCCTGGCGGTCACCGATCTCGATGCGCCGCGCGTCACCTTCGACCTGACCTCGCGCCACGCCGATTTCTGGGAGTTGATGTCGTTCATGAGAGACGAGGAGACGCCGGCCTCCGCCTCCCCCTCGCCGGGTGGCGCCGGGGCGGGCGATGACCTTCTCCCTCGGATCACGGCGCGCGGCCAGTTGAGCATCGACGAGGGATCGTTCGGAACGCTGGACTTCACCGGCCTCGATTCCACGCTGACGCTGGAGCGCATGGTCGTGCGCCTCGATCCGGTGCGGATGAGCCTGTACGGGGGGGCCGTGAGCGGCGCCGTATCGATGGATCTCGACCGATCGCCGCCGGTCTACTCGGTCTCGGCGCATGCCGAGAGGATCGGTATGGGCCCGATGCTGGCGGACAATCTGGGCATGGAGGAGATGCTCTCAGGGGCCTTGACGGGCGATTTGTCGATCACGGCATCCGGCGCCGGACTGGAGACTATCCTCGGCAAGGCGCAAGGGAAGGGCGATATCCGGATCGAACAGGGGCGCGTCGGAGCGGTCAACGTGATGAAGATCCTCAGCCGCGCGAGCGGCCTGCTGGGCGAACGCAGCCTGGCGGAGGTCGCGGGGCACCTGGCGAGCGAGGGGACCGACTTCTCGCTCATCGCGGCCAGCCTGAAGGTCAGCGATGGAAAGATCTCCACCCCCAACCTGCGGATGGTTTCCCCCGATATCGAGCTGGAGGGCGACGGAACCCTGAACATGCTCGCGGGCACGATCGATCTGCAAGGCAGGATCGTGTTCTCGGATGACCTGAGCCGCTCGATGGCACAGGAGAAATCGAAGGCGGCCGAGCTGTTCTGGGACGATGATGCGAATCGCGTGATCGTTCCCCTCACGATGAGCGGGCCTCTCGAGGCGCCCAGCCCGAACATCGCCTGGAAATCCGCGACGCGGAAGCTGGCCCGGCAGAAGGTGCGGCGGAGTTTGCGCCACGAGCTGGCAAAGTCGGGTCTCGGAGCGTTGTTCAAAGACCGCAAGGAGGCGGCCGCTCCGGCGCTGGATGTCCAGCCGACCCAGCAGGACCTGACCGGCGGGACGCCGCCGGCGCAGCCTCCCCTGACGGCGGTTGACACCGCCGAAAGCGACCTCGACGTTTCGCTCAGCAGGACAAAGTTCTCCGGCAATTTTCTCGTTCCCGACCTGAAGATCGATGGCGCGCTGATCGGCACCGGGATCACGGCCGCCCACCTGATCGTCATGACCAGAGAAGGCATCAAGCTGGACGAGATGTCCCTGATGGAAAACGTCCGTGCGTATTACCAGAGCGCCGATCCGGCCAAACCTGCTTCCATCGGCTTCCGTGTCAAGATCAATGGCAGCAAGCTGTTGAGCGCCGGGGGCAGAGTCGCCATCGAGATCACGCTGCAAGGCGCAGACGGCCACACCGTGAAGAAGCGCTTCGAGGCGAAACGGTGAGCGGGCTTTTTCTGCCCGCCCTTGCCTTCGTCGCGGCGGGCGGCACGCTGGGCCGCGCCCAGTCGGGCAGCGTCCAGATCCTTTCGGGCTGACTGGCGGCCGTTACTGCACCCTTCCTTGCATCGCGAGTGAGGACACGGCGTGCGCCGTGCTTCTGTCCCGGGAGTCTGTCCGAGTATTGCGTCGAAGAATAGCCGGGGAACGGTGCCGGGGTGGGCGGAACGGTGCCGGGGCGCGCGGAACAGTGCCGGGGTGGGCGGAACGGGATATCATACTTAAGCTTAGACTGGCCAGAAGTCGCGTTGCAGGGCGCTTGCCTGCGAGCGCCGGGTGGCCGGAAGGATACGCAGCATGCCGGATTCGAAACACAATCCTATCGTCCGCTTCTCCGTCGAGCGGCCGGTGACGATCGCCATGGCAGTGCTGGGAGTGATGGTGCTCGGGTGGCTCTCTCTCACGCGGTTGCCGCTCGAATTCCTGCCGAGCTTCTCGTCGTCCAGCATCACCGTCAATGCACCGTACCCGTCTTCCTCGCCGGAGGAAGTGGAGCGCCTGGTGGTGCGGCCGCTGGAGGACACCCTCGGCACCATCAACGGGATCGAGACCCTCTCGGCCAGCGCCACGGCGACCGGCGCCCGCGTCCGGATCGCGTTCGTGGATGGGACCGACATGGAGCTGGCGGCCGTGGAGGTGCGGGACCGCGTCGAGCGGGCCCGCGAGCTGCTGCCCGACGATCTCGAGCGCATCACCCTGCGACGGTTTCAAAGCTCCGACATCCCGGTGCTGCGCTTCGACCTCAGCGCCGGATGGCCGAAAGCGCGGCTCTACGAATTCGCCGAGGAGATCGTGCAGCGGCGGCTGGAGCGGCTCGAAGGGGTGGCGCAGATCGCCGTCAACGGCCTGAGGATCCCGGTCCTTCAGGTCAACCTCGATCCGGCCCGGCTGCAGGCCCATGGCATCGACGTGCGCACCCTGGTGAACCACCTGCGGGAGAGCAACCTGAACCTGTCGGCCGGCCATATCAAGGAAGGGAGCCGCAAGCTTCTGGTGCGCTCGGTCGGCGAGTTCCGGAGTCCGGCCGAGGTGAGGGAACTTCCCATCAACGGGACCGTGCGCATCGGCGACGTGGCGGAAGTCATCTACGATTTCCCGGAGCAGGAGACGTTCAACTTTCTGAACGGCGTCGAGGCTCTGACCGTGCGGGTCAACAAGACGTCGAACAGCAATCTGTTGACGGTCGTCGACCGGGTCAAGCAGGAGATCGCCGCCATCGAGCGGCTGCCGGAGGCGGACGGGGCGACGTTCCGGATCTACGCCGACGCTTCGAAGGACGTCCGCAGCGGGCTCGGACAGCTGCGCGATGCGGGGCTCATCGGGGGTGCGCTCGCCATTCTCGCGGTGTATTGCTTCTTGCGGCGCTTCCGCACCACGGTCCTGGCGGCCACCGCCATCCCGATCTCGGTGGTCGCGACCTTCGTGCTGATCTACTTCATGCGCCAGGCGGGGCTGATCGATATCACCCTCAACGTGATCAGCCTCGCCGGTCTGATGCTGGCGCTCGGGATGCTGGTCGACAACTCGATCGTGGTGATCGAATCGATCTTCCGGCACCGCAACGACCTGAACGAGGACGCACGCACAGCCGCTCTGGCGGGGACCAGCGAGGTGGCGCTGCCGATCGTCGCCTCGACCGCCACCACCATGTGCGTTTTTCTGCCGCTGATCTTCCTCGGCTCCGGGGGACGGTTCAAGTTCTACCTGGAGAACATCGGGATCACCATCTGTCTCGTCACGGTGGCGTCGCTCATCGTGGCGCTGACCGTGGTACCGATGGTCGCCGCCTTCATGCTGCGCGGCCAGTCGGCCCGCCCGGCGCCGTTCATCGACTGGATGACCGGATCGTACGGACGGCTGCTGCAGATCACCCTCCATCACCGTTTCCTGTTCGTCCTCTCGATCGTGGCGATGTTCGGCGGCTCGGTCTGGCTGTTCTCGACCATCGAGCGCGCCTTCGCCGCGCACGGCCTCGAGCGGGAAGTGATGATCAAGGTCGACACCCCGCGGCAGTACTCCCTGGAGCAGATCCGCGCGCTGTACGAGGAGATCGACACGCTTCTCGATCAGCACCGCGAAGAGCTGGAGATCGCCGACATCAGCTACAGCCACGACCGGGGCACGGGCCGCTCGCGGGCCAGCTGGCGCCGCAGCCGGCAGTTCAACCTCTATTTGAGAGACGAGGAGGAAAGCCGCCTCAGCACGGCGGAGGTGCGCAACCGGATCCGGGCGCTCCTGCCGGTCAAGGCGGGGGTCGCCCTGCGCATCGCCACCAGCCGAGGTCGTCACGGCACCTCGGGGGTCGAGGTGGAGCTGATGGGCGACGACCCGATGGTCCTGGAGCTGATCAGCCGCCACCTCACCGAGCGGCTGGAGCGCCTGCCGATGATCCGGGACGTCGATACCTCACTGGAGAGCGCCGATGAGGAGATCCTTGTCGACGTGCAGCGCGACCGGGTGGCGCAGGCGGGGCTCTCCAGCCGGGCACTGGCATTCACCGTCAGCAATGCGCTGTCGGGGCGCGCGGTGACCCACTACAAGGCCGGTGATCGCGAGGTCGATCTGGTCATGCGGTACCGGGAAGAGGATCGGGAGACGCTCGACGAGCTGAAGAACGTGCCGGTGTTCACCGGTAGCGGTGCAATTCCCCTCGGCGCGCTCGCCGATTTCCGCTTCCAGGCCGGGCCGCGCGCCATCGAGCGTGAGAATCACACCGCCAAGATCACGGTGTCGGCCAACGCCCTGAACTCGGCCGCCACCTTCGGCGCGATGCGCAGCATCAGCGCGATCATGAACGATCTGACCCTGCCCCCCGGCTACTCGTGGGGGTACGGGCGCTGGAACCGGTACCAGCAGCGCGATCAGGAGATGGGCATGATCGCCTGGCTGTTCGCCCTGCCGCTTATCTATATGCTCCTCGCCGCCCTGTTCGAGAGCTTCGCGCAGCCGTTCACCATCATGTTCTCGGTGCCGTTCGCCCTGATCGGCGTCGGCGTGGTGATGAAGCTGGCCGGCCAGCCGTGGGACACCATGGCGATGATCGGCATGATCGTGCTGATGGGGGTGGTGGTGAACAATGCCATCGTGCTGATCAACCACATCAACAACCTGCGCCGCGCGGGGCTGGAGCGCAACGAGGCGATCGTTCGCGGCGGCCAGCATCGCCTGCGCCCCATCCTGATCACCGCCATCACCACGATCCTCGGCCTCACGCCGATGGTCGCGCCGTTCCTGTTCCCGCAGATCTTCGGGCCGCTGGAAGGGCGGGCCGCCTCCTGGGCGCCGATTGGCCTGGTGATCATCGGTGGGCTGACGACCTCGACCTTTCTCACGCTGATGATCATCCCGACCATCTATTCCCTGGTGGACGATGGCACCCGCTTCTTCAAGCGGGTCGCGGGGGCCGTCTGATGCGCCCGACCGCGAACCTGTTCATCGCGCTCTGTCTGCTCGCTGCCATGCCGGCGGGGCTGAGCGGCTGCGGCGGATCACCTTCGCAGGGGGGCGGGGAGGGGCAGGGAGGCCAGTCCGGCGCCCGCACCGGTCCGGGACACGCCGCCGGCAGGGCCGGGCAGGATCGGGAGGCAGAGACCGCGGCCGTCCCGGTCGAGATCGCCCGGGCGGTGAGAACCGGAATTTCGTCCTACATCGAGACCAACGGCACGCTGGAAGCGGAGAACGAGGTCGACATCGTCGCCCGGACCGAGGCGCCGATCGTCGAGCTGCTCGCCGAAGAAGGGGACGCCGTGCGCGCCGGCGAGCTGCTGGCCCGCCTCGACGAGCTGGAGTATCGCGCCGACCTGGAGATCGCCCGCGTGGCGCTCAATCAGGCGAAGCTGGCCTTCGGGCGTGCCGAAACACTCAAGGAAGAGAACCTGGTCAGCTCCGAGAGCTACGAGCAGGCGCTGGCGACCCTGGAGGAGGCCCGGGCGCAGGTCGATGCCAGGCAGATCTTTCTCGGCTACACGGAGGTCACCGCGCCGTTCGACGGTCTGATCATCGCCCGCTACGTCAAGATGGCGGAGCAGGTGAGCGCCAACACACCGCTGTATCGAATCTCCGACTTCGATCCTCTCCTCGCCCCGGTGCAGGTGCCGGAGCGGGAGCTGCCGCGACTCCATCTCGAGCAACTCGCCTACCTGACGGTCGATCCGTATCCCGGCCAACGTTTCGAGGCCTCAGTGCTGCGGGTCAGCCCGGTGGTCGACGCCGCGACCGGCACCATCAAGGTGACGCTGCAGGTCGATCCGCGCGACCTTCTCCGTCCCGGCATGTTCGCCCGGGTGTTCATCGAGATCGAAACCCGCGACGACGCCCTGGTGATCCCCAAGGCCGCGCTCTCCCTGGAGAGCATCGGCGACACGGTCTTCGTCGCCATCGACGGCGTCGCCGCCCGCCGCGAGGTGGTGCTCGGTTTCGAGGAGGGCGACTTCATCGAGGTGGCGAGCGGCGTGGAGGAAGGGGACGCGGTCGTGGTGGTCGGCCAGGACGGGCTGAGCGACGGCACCCCGATCCGGATCCTCGAGTCGGCGCCGGCCGGTCGATGAGAACCCGTTGAAACTGATCGAGTTCTCCATCCGCCGTCCCGTCAGCATCTTCATCTTCGCGGTCGCGGCCGTCGTCTTCGGCCTGATGGCATTCCGCAACCTGGCGACCGATCTTCTTCCCGACATCACCTATCCGTCGATCACCGTGCGCACCACCTACGAAGGCGCTGCGCCTCTCGAGGTGGAGAGCCTCATCACCCGCCCGGTCGAGAACGCCGTCGGCGTGGTCAACAACGTGGTGCGGGTCGTCTCCAGCTCGCGCGCCGACGTCAGCGAGGTCACCCTCGAGTTCGGATGGGGCACCAACATGGATTTCGCCGCCCTCGACGTGCGCGAACGGCTTGACGTGCTCGTCCTGCCGGACGACGTCGACCGATCGATCCTGCTCCGCTACGATCCGGCGCTCGATCCGATCCTGCGACTCGGACTGTCGGGCGAACAGGATCTCATCCGCCTGCGGGTCGTGGCGGAGGAGCAGGTCAAGCGCACGCTGGAGCGGATCGAGGGTGTGGCGGCGGTCGTGGTCAGCGGCGGCCTGGAGGAGGAGATCCAGGTCGAGCTGGACGAACGGCGCCTGGCGGGACTTGGCCTGACCGTCGAACGGGCGCTCGAGCGGCTCGCCCAGGAGAATATCAACCTGACCGGGGGGCGGCTGAAGGAAGGACAGACCGAGTTCATCGTCCGCACCGTGAACGAGTACCAGAGGCCGGAAGACATCGAGCCGATCATCATCGACAGCCGCGGAGGCGCCACCGTGCGCTTCGGCGACGTGGCGCGCATCTTCAGGGGCCACAAGGAACGCGAGGTGATCACCCGCATCGACGGACAGGAGAGCGTCGAGGTGGCGGTCTACAAGGAGGGCGGGACCAACACCGTCACGGTATCGGACGGAGTCAAGGTGAGCCTCGCCGAGCTCGGCTCCCGACTCCGGACGCTGAACCCGGATCTCCGGCTGACCGTGATCACCGATCAGGCGCGCTACATCCGGCAGTCGGTGGCCGAGGTCCTGCAGACCGCCCTGTTCGGCGGCCTCCTCGCGCTCGTCGTGCTGTTTCTGTTCCTGCGCAGCTGGAAGACGACCCTGATCATCGGTATCGCCATCCCGATCTCGGTGATCGCCACCTTCTTTCTGATGTTCATCTCGGGCATCTCGCTCAACATCATGTCGCTCGGCGGCCTGACGCTCGGGATCGGTCTCCTGGTCGACAACTCGATCGTCGTTCTGGAGGCGATTCAACGGCGCCGGGACGAGGGGCTCGATGAGGTCGAGGCGGCCCGGGCCGGGACCGGTGAAGTGTCGCGCGCCGTCATCGCCAGCACCCTGACCACCATCTGCGTCTTCGTGCCGATCGTGTTCGTGGAAGGGATCGCCGGACAGCTGTTCGGCGACCAGGCGATGACGGTGACCTACTCGCTGGTCGTCTCCCTGCTGGTCGCTCTCACCCTCATCCCGATGCTCGCGTCGCGGCGCTTCGACCGGCCGGTCGCGGAGCAAGGGGGAGACCCGACAGGCGAACGGTCCGGCTCCGTGATCGCGGCGCTGCCGTTTCTGCTCGCCGTCGGGATGGCGCGCGCGGGACGACGGATCGCCGCCACCGCGGCCCGTCTCATCGACGCGGTGACCCGGCCGGCGCTGCAGCTGTTTCATGCGGTGTTCGATCGTCTCGCCCTCGTCTACGACCGCCAGCTGGCGTGGGTGCTCGTGCACCCGGTGAGCACCATCGCCGTCGCCTTCCTGCTGCTCGCAAGCAGCCTGATGCTCTACCCGCGCCTCGGCCGGGAGCTGGTGCCGGAGCTGATCCAGGGGGAGTTCTTCGTCGATACCGAGCTGCCGCCGGGAACGCATCTCGAGGTGACGCAGCGTCGTCTGGCGAGGCTCGAGAAGTCGGCCGCCGGATTCGACGGCGTGCGCACCGTCTACACGATCGCCGGCAGCTCCAACGAGCAGGGGGGGGTGGCCGGCAAGAAGCGGGAGAACATCGGCCAGCTCACCCTGACGCTGGCGCCGCCGATCGACCGCTCGCGTGAAGAAGCGTTGATGGAGCGCCTGCGGACCGTTCTCGACCGGCAGGACGGCATGGAGTACCGGTTCGGGCGACCGTCGTACTTCAGCTTCCGCACACCGATCGAAGTGGAGATCCGCGGCTACAACCTGAGCCTTCTCGAGCGTCTGGCCGATGCCCTCACCCGCCGCATGCGGGGCATCGCGGGGCTGGCCGACATCAGGTCATCGACGGAGGGCGGCAACCCCGAGCTGCAGATCCACTTCGATCGCGAGCGCCTGGCCAGCTACGGTCTGACGCTCGGCAGCGTGGCCGCGGTAGTGCGCACCAAGGTGCAGGGGACGGTGGCGACCGACATCCAGCGCGAAGACCGCAAAATCGACATCCGTCTGCGGGCCGGCGAGGAATACCGCGACAGCGTCGAAGACCTGAGGCGGTTGACGATCCACCAGGTAGGACAGACCTCCATTCCGCTCGCGGCGGTCGCCGAGGTCGAAGAGGTCGAGGGTCCGGCCGACATCCGGCGATCGGAGGGGGAGCGGGTGGCGGTGATCACCGCCAATCTGGTCGTCCGCGATCTCGCCTCGGTGTCGGAGGAGATTACGGGGGCGCTGGAATCGATGACCTTCCCGCCCGGCTTCGACTGGCGCATCGGCGGCCAGCGCCAGGAAATGGAGACCTCGTTCGACAGCATGCGCGTGGCGATCCTGCTGGCGGTGTTCATGGTCTACCTCGTCATGGCGTCGCAGTTCGAGTCCCTCCTGCATCCGTTCGTCATCCTGTTCAGCGTGCCGTTCGCCGTCATCGGCCTGCTCCTCACACTGTACGTGGCGGGTGTGACGATCAGCATCGTGGTCCTGATCGGAGCGATTCTTCTGGCGGGGATCGTCGTCAACAACGCCATCATCCTGATCGATTACACCAATCAGCTGCGGCGCGCCGGCATGGAGAAGATCGAGGCGCTGCGGCAGGCCGGGCGGGTGCGTCTGCGGCCGATCCTCATGACCACGGCCACGACGGTGATGGGGCTGCTGCCGATGGCGCTGGGGCTGGGCGCCGGGAGCGAGCTGCGTCGTCCCATGGCGCTGACCGTGATCGGCGGGCTGCTGACCTCGACCGCCCTGACGCTGCTGATCATCCCGGCCGTCTACCGGATCCTCGACCGGGGGCGCTGATTTCCGTCCCGCCCACCGTGGCGCGCAGCTTGTTGCATTTCGGCAGCTATCCATCTGATTATAAATAGCTTACGATAATAGAAATGGCTGCACGGGTTGGTGACCCGTGCAGCCTCTGGCGCTATTGGAGATGCGACTCTCGGTGCAACAAGCTACGCGCCACGGTGGATCGGCCTCCCCTGCGGGGCGGGGTCGTGCGTCCCAAGGGGGGTCGGAACACACGCCCCACACCCCGCCGGGAAAGGCCTCCTCCATCTCAGGTCAGGCGGGACCGGTCGCCGAGTGGACCGCGCCGTTCCGTGGCGCGGGGACGGGCGGCGGATTGTCGGCCAGGATCGTGCGCAGGGCGTGGATCGCCTCCACTTCGACCTGCCGGACACGTTCCCGCGTGACGTGCATCTGCTCGCCGATCTGCTGCAGCGTGCGCGGATCCCGCTCGTTCAGGCCGTAGTGCATCGACAGGATCGCCCGGTGTCTCGGGCTGAGGGTCGCCAGCGCCTCGCGCAGCCGGTCGAGCAGCTCGCGATTCGAAATCTTCTCCAGCAGAGCCCCGGCTTTCCCGTCGGCCAGCGTCTCCAGCAGGGTCGGCCCGTCAGCCCCGTCGACCGGTTCATCCAGCTCGATGTCGTCCGCCATGATGTCGAGCGCGTCGCGCACCTTGTCGGCCGGCAGCTGCGTATGGGCAGCGATCTCGTGGACCGTCGGCATGCGGCCGAGCTGTTGCTTCAAGTCGCCGATGGCACGGGCCAGCCGTTGACGGCGCTTGGCCTGATAATCGGGGATGTGCACGACGCGGCTGAGATTGGCTGTCTCCCGCCCGATTGCCTGCATGATCCAGAATGGCGCGTAGGTGCCGAACCGGGTGCCGTGCCGCGGATCGAACTTGTCTACCGCGCGCATCAGCCCGACGTTCGCTTCCTGGATCAGATCGAGCAGCGGCACGCCGTTCTTTGTGTATCGCTTGGCGATGTGCACCACGAGGCGCAGATTGCGCGACACGAACGTCGAGCGCGCCTGCTCCAGCTCGGACCACTGTTCGAGAGCCAGGTGTGCCAGCCGGTCGAGTTCATTGCTCCGCCGCGTTCCCGCGGCCTTCACCAGCCTGTTCACCAGGCGCTCCAGACGGGCGTACGGCAGATCCGGCGTCAGCTCGTTCGTTCGCAGCCTGCCCAGGACCGCGGAGCGGCAGGCCGCCGGCAGCGAACCGGCGATCGCGATGAGCTGTTCCCGGGAACGCCGCATGCGGTGCGCCAGGTCGAGCTCTTCCGCCGGCTTGAGAGGCTCGCTCGCCTGGAGGTCGTGCAGGTAGCGCTGCAGCAAGGCGTCGTTGGGCCGTTCCGTTTTCTTCGTCATCATGGAGCAAGGGTAGGGGGGTGGGATGACACCCGGATGAAACGAGGATGACAATATTGTCATGATGGAATGCGCGGATTGGCGGTACGATGCTGTCGATGCGCATCCTGATCATCGAGGACGAGCGGCGCCTGTCGCGTTTCCTGAAGAAGGGATTCGAGGCGGAGGCGCTGGCGGTCGATGTCGCCGACGACGGCGTGGCGGGATCCGAACTCGCCCGCGGTGGAGACTATGACGCCATCGTGCTTGATCTCATGCTGCCCGGCAAGGACGGCATCGAGGTGCTGCGGGAAGTCCGGGCCGCCGGCAGGAAGACCCCTATCCTTATTCTATCGGCCCGCGGCGAAGTGGAGGACCGGGTCCTGGGCCTGAACCTCGGGGCCGACGATTACCTCCCCAAGCCGTTTGCGTTCGTCGAGGTTCTGGCCCGGGTGCGGGCGCTCGTCCGGCGGCAGTCGGCCGAGGGAGAACGCTCCCCCGTTCTGTCGGTCGGCGACCTGCGGCTCGACGTCATGACCCGCAAGGTGACGCGCGGGGAGCGGGAGATCATCCTGACGACCAAGGAGTTCCAGGTGCTGGAATACCTGGTCCGGAACAAGAACAGGGTGCTGTCGCGGGTGCTGATCATCGAGCATATCTGGGACATGCAGTTCGATAGCGGCACCAACATCGTCGACGTGGTGATCAACCGGCTGCGCCGCAAGATCGACGACGGGGACGCCGCCCCGCTCATCCATGCGGTGCGCGGGATCGGCTACGTCGTGAGGGAGCCCGAGCGTGAGAATTCCGCCTAAGCTGCGGTCGGTCCGCGCCATCCTGACTCTGTGGTACTCGGTCGTGCTGCTGGCCGCCTTCGTTCTATTCGGAGTGTCGGTCTACTCCTACCTGAGGTACGAGGGACATCGGGCGATCGAGCGGGGCCTGACGGCCGAGGTCGACTGGCTGGCGAAACTGCTGGCGGTCGGACTCCGTCCCGGAGAAACGCTTGACGCACTGCTCGATCTCCCTCCGGAGACGCGGGCGCGCATCGAGGAGCATCTCGCCGAGGCCTCCGATCACTACACCATTCTGGTCAGGCGCCTGGACGGGCGGTTGCTCTACTCGAGCGGCGACCACTCGGCGACCGACATGCTCAGCTCGCCCGCGGTCAGCGGCCGCACCCTGTTCGCCACGATCGTGCCGGGGATGGGTGAGGACGACTTCCGGGTCGCCAGCCTGTCGCACGAGAGGTTCGAGCTGCACGTCGCGGTGCCCAGGGACGATATCGAAAGAGTGCTGCGCCACACCCTCACGATCATGTTCCTGCTCGCGCCGGTCAGCCTGGTCCTGTCGCTGGGGGGAGGGTGGGTTCTGTCGGGGGTGGCTCTGCGCCCGATCGGACGGATCATCGACGTTGCCAACCGCCGCACCGCGCAGAATCTCTACGAGAGGATCCCGGAACGGGACGTGGACGATGAGCTGGGGCGGCTGATCCGGACGTTGAACGATACGGCCGATCGGATGACGGCGGTCCACGAACAGATGAAGCAGTTCTCCTCCAACGCGGCGCACGAGCTGAAGACCCCGCTGACCATCCTGCGGGGCGAGGCGGAGCTGGCGCTCGCCGGGGAGATCAGCCCCGAAGAGGCGCAGCGCGTCGCCGCCACCTTCCTGGAGGAGACGGTGCGGATGTCCGCCTTCATCGAGGACATGCTGACCCTGGCGCAGGCCGATGCGGGCAGCCTGCAACTGGCGCGCGACCCGGTCGGCGTCGCTGCGCTGATCGAGGAGCTGCATGAGGATGCCACCATTCTGGCGGCCGACAAGGATCTGAACATCGAGCTGCTGCAGAACGACCCGGTCACCGTCCTGGGGGATGCCTCGAGGCTCCGCCGGCTGCTTCGATCTCTTCTTGCCAATGCCGTCCGTTACACCGATCGCGGCGGCGCCATTCGGATCCGCTCCTGCCGCGCCGGCGATCGGATCCGGATTTCGCTGCAGGACACCGGGATCGGCATCCCGGCAGAATCGCAGCAGCGGATCTTCGACCGCTTCTTCCGGGTCGACCGGGCGCGCTCCCGCGATCACGGTGGCGCGGGACTCGGTCTGTCGCTCGCCCGCTGGATCGCCGAAGCCCACGGCGGCACGATCGAGGTGGCGAGCGAGGTGGGGATGGGGAGCACCTTCACGGTCACGCTCCCTGCCGGAGATGACCCCCTGGCGTAATTCCCCCTGCCACGCTGGGCTGGCTACGCGACTCCGGCGCCGCGGTTGAGAATCTCCTCCACCCGGACGACCTGCTCGATCGCCCCGGAGACGAGGATAGTGTCCTGCTCCCTCAGGGTGAAGTCGGCGTTCGGGTTGTGGATGATCTCGCCGTCCCGCACCACCGCCATCACCAGGGCGCCGGTTGATTCCCGGATCCCGGTATCGCGCAGGCTGCGCCCGACCAGCGGTGAACCGGACGGGATTTCGAGGAACTCGACCCGCAGCGAATCGAGCGTGCGGCGCACTTCGGAGAGCGGCAGGGGGGTGAGATCGTCGCGCCGGAAGATCTCGTAGCGCCGGCCGCGCGCCCGCCCGACCTGGCGCTCGATCTCCTGCTTCGGGACATTCAGTCGCCTGAGGATGCGGGTCATGAACTCGATCCCCGCCTCGAACGTCTCGGCGACCACCTCGTCGGCCCCGTCGAGGTAGAAGTTCTCGTCTTCGGTGCCCCGGCGGCTGCGGGCCAGGATAAACAGCCCGGGGTTCATCCCCCGGGCCCGCTTGATGATGGCGCGCTCCAGGACCGTGTCGGGGACGGTGATCACCAGGTAGCGAGCCCGGTCGACCCCGACCCGCCGCATCAGCGCCTCGCTGCTGGCGTCGCCGTAATGGACCGGGTGCTGGTGCCGGCGGCAGTCGCGCACCGAGTCCGGGTCGAGCTCCAGCGCCAGGAACGGTACTTTGTTGGCGAGCAGCACCTCGCCGAGCGTCCGGCCGACGGTGCCGTAGCCGAGAATGACGACGTGGTTGGAGAGGACGGGCGGCGCCACGCCGCCGGCGGTACCGACCGAAGAGCGGGCGATGCGGTCGAGGCCGGGCAGGACGCCTGAGAGCAGGCGCGCCGTCGCGGCGGCGAGACGGGGACTCACCTGAATGAGCAGCGGCGCCGCCATCATCGAGATGACCGAGGCGGCGATCGCCAGCTTGTAGATCTCCTCGCCGATCAGGTTTCCTCTCCATCCCATCTGCGCGATCAGGAACGAGAACTCTCCCACCTGGGCCAGATTGAATCCGACCTGCAGCGACACGGCCGGCGGGTAGCCGAACCCGGAGATCGTCAGGGCGGTGATCGCCGTCTTGCCGACCAGGATGATGCCGACCAGGACCAGGACCGCGGGCCAGGCCGAGACGACGTAGGCCGGATCGAGCAGCATCCCCATGGCGACGAAAAAGACGCCGGAGAACACGTCGCGAAACGGGATGATGTCGGAGGTGATCTGATGGGCGAACTCGGTGCCGCCGATGATCACGCCGGCGAGAAAGGCGCCGAGCGCGTACGACACGCCGAGCAGATGGCTGATCCAGGCCATGCCGAGACAGATCGCCATCGTTACCAGCAGAGAGAGTTCCTGGCTCCGTCCCGCCGCGATCAGGTGCAGGAAGCGGGGCATCAGGTAGCGGCTGAGCACGTAGGTCATGACCAGCAGCACCGTGGCGCGGGCGACCGCCCCGGCCAGGTCGAGGGAGATCTCCGACGCCGAGCCGCCGCGGATCGACAGGAGGATCATCATCGGGACGATGGCGAGGTCCTGCAGGATCAGGACCGCCACGGTCAGACGCCCCGGCAGGGTATCGAGCGAGCCCTGTTTCATCATGCTCTTCAGGACGATGGCGGTGCTGCTGAGGGCGACGATGCAGCCGAGAAAGAGCGACGTTCGCACCGACCAGCCGAGCATCCGCCCCGCCAGCAGGGCGGCCAGGACGGTCAGCAGGATCTGCGTCAGGCCGCCGCCGAGGGCGACCCGCTTGATACGGAGAAAATAGCGGGCATCGAACTCGAGCCCGATGGTGAACATCAGCAGGATGACGCCGATCTCGGCAATGGTCGAAACCGTGTCGCTCTGCCCGAGCATCCCCAGCACGTGCGGGCCGAGGAGCACGCCCGA
>CBDUYA010000003.1:0-27038 GCA_965371335.1 uncultured bacterium
GCTCCCCGACCCGCCGCTGCAACCGGCCAGCGCCGCGCCGGCCAGAAAAACGATTCCCAGAATACCCAGACTCTTCATGTGATCGATCCCTTTCATGATTCCTCCTTACCCCTGCGCGATAATCGGGATTGTACGCCGAAAAGGGGCGTCATTCCAGCGTTTTTTGTCTTGCCGAGAGAAATCCCCCGCGCCCGTGACAACCTCGTGATCCATGCCGTCCGGACCGAAAACAGGCCTGAGTTCCGCTCGGATGGCTGCCGCGTTATCATGTGCGGCCGTCGGGGGGGGGGCCCAGAATATGCCAATCGAGCCGGGAGGAATCTCTTCGGGCTATCCCGCCCGGTTGCGGCGGCTCTTGCCGGCGAGGTGTTGTGCACTTCCACCGGACCCCTCGCGCAGCTGGTGGCTGTCAGCGGCGTCGAGATCGAGGTCGTAGACCTTCTTGAGCTCGGCGATCTTCTTCAACGTCTCCCGCTTGAACGGCGCCTTCCCCTCGAAGACGTGCAGCAGGATCCCTTCGAGGAAGTCGCCCAGCGTCATGTCGCGGTATTCGGCGATCCCTTTGAGGACCTTGAGAATGCGTCGTTCGATGCGGATGCCGGTCTGCACCCGCACGATGGGGCGGCCAGTGCGCGGGGATCGGGTCGTCGTTGATGACATCGGTTCGGATCCTCAGTCGTGGGGCGCCCGGAGCCGGGTCCCCGTCTCCAGATAGTGGTTGATAGCGCGGGCCCAGCCGGCGATGCGTTCTTCGTGCTTCCTTGAGGTGTATTCGTCGACGAGCGCGAGCCCGTCCGCGTCGAGCCCCGTGTACTCGTAGCGGACCGTCGCGAACGATCGACCCGCCTCCGCGGCACGCACACGGATGGAGATCCGGCAGACCCAGGATCCGGGAACGACCACGGCGTACTCCACCTTCCCGTCTTTCTCATCCCAGGTCGTCAGCAGCCAGTAGCTGTCGGCGTCCCCCTTCTTATGAGTAAAGACCGCCCCCGGGCCGACGGCCTCTACTCCGCCGTCCGCCGCGTCACCGCGATGATGGATCGTCGGGCTCCACCCCTGCGCCCAATCCCCTTCGCGGATCGGCCCGAACAGCGGAAAGACCTTTTCGGGGGGGCCATCAAGTGCGACCTTCGTCTCCCGCTCGATATGGCGCGAACGACCGGTTCGATCGTCCATCAATCCCTCCACCGTGATTCCGCACCGGCCTAAATGATACCAGAATACCAAGGTATCATTATCAACATCCATGGCCATCAACGTCCACCCCGCCAACGTCCATCCCCGCCAACCCTCCGTGGTAGCATGCGGCCGGTTTGCGGAGCCGCCCTCCGGGCGCCGCGGAGGAGAGCATGCCGGTGTTTTCCACTACGGTCCGCCGCGATCTGCTGCTGCTGGCGGTCGGCGCAGGGCTGCTGTTCACGCTCTTTCTCGGCGCGCGCGACCTCTGGAACCCGAACGAACCGTTGTATGGGCGGGCGGTCGCCGAGATGTCGGAACGGGGCGACTGGCTGATCCCGACGGTCAACGGCGATGTTTTCAACGAAAAGCCGATCCTCTATTACTGGCTGGCGCTCACCTCGACGACCCTGCTCGGCGATGTCAACGAATTCGCCCTCCGCGTCCCCGCGGCGCTGACGGCGCTGCTCTGCGTCCTGCTCGTCTACCTGCTCGTCCACCCCTATGCGGGACGGCGGCGGGCGTTCCTTGCTGCCGCGCTGTTCGCCACCTCCGGCGGCATCTACTGGAACGCCCGCTGCGTGCAGATGGATATCCTGGTGACCGCCGCGACGTTGGCCGCCATCCTCGCGGTCACCCGGGTGCTCGATCACGGCCTCGCCCCGCTGCGCGGCTGGAGTCTGGCAGGCATTGCGGTCGGGTTCGGCTTCCTAGCCAAGGGGCCGGTCGGCATCATCTGCCCCGGGGTGGTCGTCCTCGTCTATCTGATCGCGACCGGACGGCTCGGGACGCTGCGCGCCGGCCCGCTCCTGCTCGCCACCGGCCTCTGCCTGGTGATCGCCCTCCCCTGGTTCCTGCTCCTCTTCGCCGCGGGGGAACGGGAGATGATCGTCGAGATGCTCTATCGCCAGAACATCACCCGTTTCATCGATCCGTGGGATCACGCCCATCCCTGGTGGTACTACCTGAAGACCATCTGGATCGACATGGCGCCGTGGGCCTTCTTCGTTCTCCTCGCCGTCGCGCTTCCGCGGCGGAACGAGGGCGAGCGCCGTCTCGATCGTCTGGCGTGGATCTGGATCGCGGCGATCATCGTTTTCTTTGCGTTGTCGCGCAGCAAGCGCAACGTCTACATCCTGCCGGTGGCGCCGGCGGTGGCGATCCTCGCCTCCGCCTACGTCGAGCGAATGCTGCTCGGCGCGCTCGGCGCGGTACGGCGCCGCATCGGCCTGGTCATTGCAGGCGCGTTCGGCGCCGTTGCCCTGGCCGGCGCCGGAGTCCTCTACATCAAGGGTCTCGATCGTTATCCGCTTCCCGGCGGAGCCGGCATCGCGCTGGTCGCCGTACTGTTCCTCGGGGGACTCGCACTGCTCGCCTCCCTTCCTCTACAGGCCCGCCTGCGCGGCGCGGTCCCGACGGCGCTGGTCGCCCTCATCGTGTCGTTCTACCTCGTCATGGGCGGGTCGGTTCTGCCGGCCGTCAATGTCTACAAGTCGGCGCGACCCTTCTGTAATGAGGTCAAGGCGCGGGTGGCACCGGATCAGCCGGTGCGCACCTACCGGCCGTGGCGGTGGCGGGCGAGCTACACCTATTACATGGGGCAGGCCCTGCGGCGGGTCGTGTCGATCGACGAACTGAGGGAGTACTGGGACAGTCCGGAGCAGGTCTTTCTGATCGTCGAGAGGCCCCGGCTGAAAGAAGCCCGGCAGGTGCTGGAGGGGTCCGAGCCGCTGGTGGCGCGATTGATCGGCAGCAAGGAAGTTTTTCTCTTCTCCAATCGCTAGACCCGTTCCTGTCACATCGGGCTGCCGGTGGCGCAGTCCGGCTACCGGCGGCCTCCGCTGCGGGGCGCGCTTCCCCGGCTCTGCTGGTAGCTGCGCGAGCGCTGGTCGCCACGTTGACGGGCCTGGCGAGCCCGGTCGAGTTCGGCCTGCCGGGATCTGTCCGCCCTGTTCCGGTCCGCGGCAGCACCACGCTGCGCCCCCGCCCCGCCACGCTCTGCCGCCGTCCGTCCCCGCCGCTGGGCCGCCGCGCCGCTTTGCTGCCAGGTATTCCCCTGGCGGGTCTGCCAGCCTCCATCGGATCGGCGGTGGACGTTGCCGTCGCGATCGGCGTAGACATTGTTCGGCCGATCCGCCGGCGCCGGCGCGGAGCGGCGCGTTTGCGCCGCACGCGCGGGCGCGTTGCGGGCCCGGTTGGTGGAGCGCCCGTAGACATTGCGCCCCCCCGGTCCGTTGCGGCCGGTGGCTCTCGCAGTGGCGGCGGCCGGGCCGGAGCGGGCGGCGCTGGCGCGGGCAGTGCCGGCGCGCCCGCCGCCCGCGCCGGGCGCCGCGGTCTGCGTCCCGGCGCGGTTGCCGTAGTATCCGCCCCGCCCGTAACCGTGCGGGGAATTATTGAATCCGGTCACCCCCCACCAGTTGCCTCGATACCAACCGCCCGACCCGAGACTGCGATCGAGCGCCCCGCTCGCGTGGACGAGGCGTTGTCGCCAGCCGTTCCACGGGCTCCAGCGGGCGCGAAAGCCCCAGGTGAGGGGACGCGCGTAGTAATACGTGTCGTACCAGTCGTCGTACTCCCAGCCGGTGCCGTAGACGATCGAGTCGTCGTACACATAGCTGCCGAGGTAGCCGGGATAGTAGCCGACGGAGACGATCTCCGGCGTCGAGTCGAACACGTGAACGTAGCGCACGTTGTAGATCGGACATCTCGGCGGCAAGGTGTAGATGTCGTCCGGGACCTCGTCCGCGATCCGCCACGGCCCGGCCGGAGCATCGGCCAGGTACCACACCGCCTCGTGGCAAAGGTAGTACCGGGAGCCGATCCGGATCACCGCTTCCTCGGTGTTCACCGCGTAAGCCATCGCGGTCTCCTCGATCCTCTCGAAGCGCGGTTCGCCGTCGTAGGCGACCTCGACGCCCCCCGCGTCGCGCCGGATATCGACCGTCTGCGGAATGAAATGTTCGGCCACGGCATTCTGCGCTTCATCGGTGCCGGCGACGAAGGCGCGCAGGTGCCCCATCTCTGATTCCGGGGGGATCGCCGCGAACGAGTCCGGCAGACTGCCGGCCGGCACATAGATCCACGGCCCCTCCAGTTGCTGGCTGAAGAACCAGCGCCCCGACAGAAGAATGAAATAGCGCTGCGAGGCGACGTCCCGCAGGAAGTCGCTCTCCGTGTTGCTCATGAAAAGGAGATCGGCGCCCTCGATCGAGGCCCACTGCGGCTCACCATCGGAGACGATCAGCTCGGTCGGTACCGTGGCGACCAGGATCTCCGGAGCCGGCCCTTCTCCGGGCAGGTCGGCGGCCGGTGCAGCAGGTGGATCCCCGGCGGGCACTCCCTTCTCTGCCTCGTCGACACCGGGCGGCCGCAGCGCGGCCACCGCGGGCGGCGGCTTATCGACCGTCTCCCACGAAGCTTCCGGATCGATGGATCGGTACCAGACGGAACCTCCGTCGAGGTAGTACATCTTCGTCTCCGGGTCGAACACGATCGGGAACGGCGAGTTGACGATCCGCTCCAGAGCCGTCCCTTCAATGCGCTGCTGCTTCGGAGATCCATCGAGGGTCACGAGGAACGTCGGCGTCTGGACGAAAATGATGCGCGGCGGGAAGGTCATCAGGTCATTGGCCGCCACCTCCTCCCTCTCGACCTGCTCCAGGCCGGTCAACAGCCGGTCGAGCGAAATGATGAGGCCGAACCGCGGCAGTTGCGTTTCGATGGTGCGGGCCAGTCCCGCCTGCTGCTCTTCGGTCGCCTCGGGAAATTTCACCCGAGTGACGTCGAGATTCACTATCTCGACCAGGCGCGTGGTGTAATCGGTCTCCACCCGGGCGCTCATCCAGACGACCCCGAAGACCGGCTCGTCGGTGCCGTCGGGCGTCACCGCCACCGCAGCCCGGCCGTCGATGCGGTTCTCCCGGAATGCTTCCAGCTGCGGTTGATAGATGACGATCACTCCCTCCGAAACGACCAGCATGCGCGGCCAGTTGCCCTCGTCGGCGAAGACCGGTATGGCGATTAGAACTGCGGCCGCGAGCAGCATCGCCGTTGCCGATCGCAGGCGATGCCTCCACCGCGGCGCTTCTTTCCCCCGCATCCCCATCTCTTCTCCCTCTCTCCGGCTACCATACCGTTGCGAACTGAATGACCGCTCAACCTTATCCCACTCCTCGGCGACTGACGAAATCTCTTCGCCGGAGCGCAAGCAAGCGGTCCGTTGAGCGGAGGGCCGCCCCGGAACGCGGGATGCGCCGTCACCCGGCTGCGGGCGGCCTGATCAGAGGATAGTAGGCGAGCATCAGCCTGTAGCGCGGTGTGCCCGGGTCATCGTGATCGAACTCGGCGAGCTTTTGCAAGTCCTTCAGCAACGCGTCGAGCTTCTTCCGGATTGCGAGGATCTCCTGCTCAGGAGCGCGCACCTCGACGAAGGTCAGAATCGCTTTCTCCTCGAGCTCGGATGGGGCGCTGCTGTGGGCGGCGAGCACCTGCAGTTCGCTCCCCGCTCTCCCCAGCAGGTTCGAAATGACTTCCATGACCTTAGAGGTGTCGCCGGTCTGCGGAAAGAGGCTCGCACCGGCGCGGAAGCAGAGAGCGACCACCTGGTAGTACTTCTCCAGGGTGCCGCGGTTGCGGCGCGTCCGGGTCAGCCGGATGAGCCCGACCCGCTCGAGGGCATCGACATGGTGGTAGAGCTTGGTCGGCTTCTCGCCGATCTCCTCCGCCACCTGCTTCGTGGTGCGCTCTTTCCCCAGGGCTTCGAGGATGCGGACGCGCAGAGGATCGGCCAGGACCTTGAGCTGCTCCAGGTTGGACAGGGTCATCATCTCGGCCGGCCCGGGGTGTTTCCTGGTCTTCTCTGCGGTCGTTCTGGCGCTCCGGCTGGATCTTTTTACAGCTGCCATCATCCCCGCCGATTCCGAAAGTTCTATTTCTGATTCAATAACTTACGGGCACATTAGATATTTTAGCACGAACAGGGAAAATCTTTTTATTCAATAAAACTTGAATATTTGACTTTTGCTGTATATTCTAGCGCACCTGAACCGTTGACATCGACACCGGAGGTATCCGATGACCGACTCCCCGCAACCCGGCACCATCTCCAGCCCTCCCGATCCGGAGGGGGCATCTCTCAAACCGTTTTTCACCCTCTGGTCCGGCCAGGCGCTGTCGCTGCTCGGCACGCAGGCGGTGCAGTTCGCGCTGATCTGGTGGCTCACCGCCGAGACCGGCTCGGCGACCATTCTGGCGATAGCGACGCTGGTGGCGCTCCTGCCGATGGCGGTGCTCGGTCCGTTCATCGGCCCGCTGATCGATCGCTGGAGCCGCCGCAAGGTGATGTTCTTCGCCGACTCGATTGCCGCCGCCGGCGCGGCGCTCCTCGCCCTCATGTTCCTGGCCGACGGGGCGCGCACACCGCACGTGCTCGCCCTGATCTTCGTCCGCGCCCTGGCCGAGGCGTTTCACCGGCCGGCGATGATCGCATCGACCTCGCTCATGGTCCCGCATCGGCATCTCACCCGGCTCCAGGGACTCAACCAGGCGCTGCAGGGCGGGCTGACCATCGTCGCCGCTCCGATCGGCGCCTTCCTGGTGGCAGCGCTGCCGATGGCCGGCGTCATGGCGATCGACGTGATCACCGCCTGCCTGGCGATCGCGCCGCTGTTGTTCGTGCCTATACCCCGCCCGATCAGGCAGACGGCGGGCGACACGGCCACCAGGCCTTCCGTCATCGGTGAAATGCTCGACGGCTTCCGCTACCTGATGCAGCGCGGCGGCCACGCCGCACTGCTGGTGATGGCCGCGGTGATCAATCTCTTCCTGGTGCCGGCGTTCGCGCTGCTGCCGCTTCTGGTGCGCGATCAGCTCGGAGGGAATGCCATGCAGCTTGGCTGGATGACCTCGGCATTCGGAATCGGCATGCTTGCCGGCGGTATCACGCTCGGCGCGTGGGGCGGGTTCCGGCGCCGCATCCTGACCTCGCTCGCCGGCATCACCGGGCTCGGTCTGGCGGTCATGTTCCTCGGCGTCGCCCCCGCCGCCGTCTGGTCAGCTGCGGTCGGCGCGATGCTGATGGTCGGCTTCATGGCGACGATGGCGAACGGACCGATCCAGGCGATCCTGCAGGCGACCATCGCCCCCGAGTATCAGGGACGGGTGTTCACCCTGTATGGCAGTCTGGCGTCGATCACGACGCCGGTCGGACTGCTCCTGGCGGCGCCGCTGGCGGAGCTGTTCGGCGTACGCGCCTGGTATCTCACCGGCGGCCTCGTCTGCCTGGTCATGGGATGCGCCGCCTTCTTCGTGCCGGCGATCGTCCGGATCGAATCGGAGGCGGCCACGACCGCCAGTAAGTCGCGGGCGGAAGGGCCGGGGACGCGCTCCGGACCGACGGGAGAGGTGGCCGGGGCCCCTCCGTGCGGCGCTTCGGTTGCACCTTCCGGGGGGACGTCGTAAATTGCAGAGAGATTATACGGGGGGCACGGGAGGCCGTGAGACATCGAAGACTCGTCTTGATGGCGACCTTGCTGCTCGTCCCCACCATCCATGCCGGCGAGCCGGAGCGACCGCTCGAACTCCGTCTCGCGGCGGGCAGCTTCCGGCCAGGGGAGCCGGCCGTTGCTCCGTCCTGGTACCGCGGCACACGCCGCGCTGAAAGCGCCGCCGGTCGGCGCTACCTCGTGGCGATCGTCCGCTCACCCCTCGCACCGGAGCAACGCCGGTTGATCGAGGCGGTCGGCGCGTCCATTCTCGGTTACCTGCCCGGCCACGGTTACCGTCTGCGGATCGCGCCGCGATCCGAGGCGAAGCTGCGCTCCCTCCCCTTCCTCGCCTGGCTCGGAGAGCTGCCGCCCCATCTGAAGATCGACCCCGGGCTGTCGCGGCGAGCCGGGCGTCCCGACGACTCGACGCGGATGCGCGTCGTTCTCCACGCCGGTGAAATGGAGGGGCGGGTGCTGGCCGCGCTCGGCGAGTCGCTGATCGTTGCGACGCCGTCGGGCAAGAACGGCGCGTGGCGCCTGCGGGCCGATGTACCCGCCGATCGGCTTGCCGCCGTCCTGTCGGCTCTCGCCGGACTGCCCGAAGTCGAGGCGATCGAGCCGGCGCTGCCGATCCGAACGCTCAATCAGGACGCCGTCTGGGTGCATCAATCGTTCGTCGGCCCCGCCGGCGCCCAGATCCCGATCTTCGATCAAGGGATCTTCGGCTGCGATCAAATCGTCGCGGTCGCCGATACGGGACAGGATCACGATGCCTGCCAGTTCGTCGATCCGGTGAACGGCCCGCCACCGGTCGCAACCTGCAATACGGTCCCCTGTCCCGCGGACATCCCCGATCTGAATCAGCGCAAGGACATCCTCTATTACAACTGGTCGGGCAATCCGACGGGCGACGACGATACCTGCCCGGGAATTTTCGGCTCCGGCCACGGCACCCACGTTTCCGGAACGGTCGCCGGCGACTCGGGAACCTACGCCGACTGCGTGACCTATTCCTCGCCCGGCGGGGACGCGGGCGATGGCATGGCGCCCGGCGCCCGTCTGGTGATCGAAGAGATGGGCGACTTCCTCGAGTACCTGAACGACCTGGGAGGAACGGTCTGGAACCTGGCCGACGTCGCCCAGGAGACCGGCGCGCGCATCCTGTCGATCTCGTGGGGCGGTGTCTGTCACGATCTGTTCGGCGGCTGCATCCCCGGCTGCACCCTGCCGTACGATTCGCTCGCCCGTGACGCCGACCTCGCCATGTGGACCTATCCCGATCTGCTGATCGTCAAGTCGGCCGGCAATGCCGGTGACTTCTGCGCCCCGCCGGTCGCCGTCTCCACGCCGGCGATCGCCAAGAACCTGTTGACCGTCGGCTCGGTGGGGCACGGCACGGCCGCCGATACCCCGTCGACCTTCTCCAGCAGGGGGCCGGTGTTCGACGGCCGCCTCAAACCGACGGTGGCGGCGCAGGGTGAGGGGACCTTCTCAGCCAACTCCGATCCGCTGGCCGGTCCGGAAGCGTGCGCGACCTGCGTCCTGGACGGCACCTCGATGGCGGCCCCGACCGCGGCCGGGCTGGCGGCGCTGGTGCGGGAGTACTTCACCGCCGGGTTCTACGCGACCGGCGCACGCGCTCCGGCGCAGGGGATCACACCGAGCGGCGCCCTTCTCAAGGCGATGCTGATCGACGGCGCCGTTCCCCTCGGCGACGGCGTCCCGAACCCCGATTTCGACTCGGGCTACGGTCGCCTCCTGCTGAGCTCGACCCTGGCATTCGACGACAGCCCCTTTCAGCTGCGCGTCGTCGACTTTCGCGAAGGGATGACGACCGGCGGGATCGAGACGCTGGCTCTCGACGTGGCCGGCGGCACGCCGTTGCGCGCCACGCTCGTCTGGACCGATGCTCCGGCCGAGCTCGATGCGGCGGTCGCGCGGGTGAACGAGCTGCAGCTCGAGGTCGTCGATCCGCATGGCGACGTCTGGTTCCAGACCATCGCTCCCAGCAGCGGTCTGCCGCAGCCGACGATGAGCCCTGCCGACCTGCACGATTCCCTGAATGTCGAAGAGCGGCTGGTGTTCGCCAGTCCGGATCCCGGCAGGTGGGTGATGCGGGTGCGCGGCATCGACGTGCCGTTGGCCCCCCAACCGTTCGCACTGGTGGTGCGCGGCGCCTTGACCGATTGCCCCGCCCCGGCCGCGCCGGCGGTCCCGACGCTGACCACCCCGGCCGATCGGCAGGTCGAGATCGCCTGGGATCCGATCCCCGGGGCCGTGGCCTACAACGTCTACCGCCGCTTCGGCGCCTGTCCCGGTGGACCGCGCGTCCCGATCGCCTCGGGCCTCACCACGACGACCTATCTCGACGACACCGTATCGGGAGGCGTCCCCTACAGCTACGAGGTGACGGCGGCATCGGATGCCACGGCAGCCTGCGCCTCGCCTCCATCCCCCTGCGCAAGCATCGTCCCGACCGGCGACTGCCTCCTGCCGCCGCTGTTCGGCGGCGTCGAATCGGCGGCAAGCGCCGGCCTCGATACATGCGCCATTCAGCTAAGCTGGACCGGCGCCACGCCGGTATGCGGATCGAATGCCCGCTACAACGTCTATCGCGGCACCGCGAGCGGCTTCACCCCGGGACCGGCGAATATGATCGCGCGCTGTCTTCCCGGGACGTCGTTCGCCGACGCGGTCGATCTGCAGGAAGGGCTCACCTACTACTACGTGGTACGCGCTGAGGATGCGGCGACCGGGAACGGCGGCGCCTGCCGGGACGGCAACGAAGAATTCAACGTCGTCGAGGTGGCGGCGGTGCCGGGAGGGCCGTTGAACCCCGGCACCTGGAGCGACGACGCGGGCGATACCGGAGCGGCCCGGTTCACCACCGGCTCCCCCTGGAGCGTCGATACGAACGGCGGCGACAACGGCCCGGCCGTCTACACCACGCCCGGGTCGTCGGGGATATGCGCCGATCTCACCAGCCCGCTGCTGACGTTGGGTGACGCCAGCGGCACCCCGCAGCTATCGTTCTCCACTCGGCACAACCTCGAGTACGAGGAGATCCTGGCGGCCGGCTCAATCGGCCAGGTCGAGATCGCAACCGGCCCTGACTTCGATGACTGGACCCGCGTGACTCTGACTCCCGACTATCCGAAGGTGACCCAGTTCATCAGCAACGGCTGCCAGACGACCCAGACCTTCGGGCAGACCTACTTCACCGGCATCGATATGCAGTACTCGACCTACACCGCCGACCTGAGCGGCCACGCCGGCGATGACGTCATGATCCGCTTTCACCTTTCGGGGGACGACAACTTCCCCGGGGGCGCCTGGTGGATCGACGATGTCGTCGTTGATCAGATCGCCGTCATGGGATCGTGCAGCACCCTGGCGGCCGGCCCGCCGCCGATCCCGGACGGCGGGTCGGCGCCGGGCGATCCACTGCGCGTATCGCGGTCGGGCAACGACCTGCTGCTTACCTGGGACGCCTCCCGCTGCCCCGCCGCCGCCGTCAACATCTACTACGGCAGTATGAGCGACTACACCACGTTCACCGGCGGGCTGTGCAGCCTGCCGCCGAGCGGATCGGCAACCGTCACCCTGCCGGACGATACCTGGTTCGTGGTGGCGGCGACCGACGGGATCGCCACCGACGGAAGCTGGAGCCGTACTGCCGCCGGGACCGAACTGAACTACGGCGGCGCCTCCCTCGCCTGCCCGGCGATCGTCTCACACGTCACCAATCACGCCTGCCCTTAGTCAGGAGTCTGTCCGAGTATTGCGCGCGACCCGACGGAATACTCGGACAGGCTCCCAGCGCGCCTTTCTCACCGGGGTTCGTCGCGAGAGCGCAGATCCTGCCGGCGGGAAAGCGCCCGCCTGACACGTCCCACACACCGTTCGCGGTATGATCCATGTTCACCACGTCCGCGAGGGGGAACCCGGCGGCAAGCGGAATCCCAAGTGCTGAGGCTGGCAGCTTCGGCCGCGGTTCAAGGCCGCAACAAGCTCCGCACCATCGTGGAAGCGTTGAACGTGAAACCCAACCTCATCCGGTCCTCATGGGTTCGCAGCATCATGGGCCTCGTCTGCCTGCTGCCGGCGCTCTCCTTTGGCGCGGCTCCGCCGACGCTGCCCTTCATCCTGACCGACGGGGTGGGCACGCCGATTGCCGGCGTCTCGGTGTCGCTGGTCGGGCGCACCGGTTCGGTCCGGACACGAAGCGACGGGACGTTTCGCATCGACCCGGAGCCGGCTCCCCCGTTCCAGCTCATCGTGCTTGGCGAGGACGGCGCGGTGCTCGGCGCCGTTCACGTGCTTACCCTCGATGGCCCCGAGGCGCGACGGTTGACCCTCATCCCGATCAACGCCGAGCGGGTGGAAGTGTTCAGCGGTATCGCACCGGCCACCATCGCGCCTCCGGCCGCGGGGGCGATCCTGATGTCGCGTGAGCAGATCGAGCGCCTCCGCCCCACGCGCCTGGTCGAGGCACTGGAGGACGTCCCGGGCGCGAGGAATTCCGGCTCGGGACAGACCGCGGTGCCGACGTTGCGTGGCATGGCGCGGGGCCGGACGCTGATCCTCCTCGACGACGGCCGGGTGACGACCGAGCGGCGCGCGGGCGCGTCGGCCACCTATCTCGACCCTTTCTCGATCGAAAACCTCGAGGTAGTGCGCGGTCCCGGCTCCGTCGCCTACGGCTCCGATGCCCTCGGAGGCATCATCCACGCGCGCACCGCTTCCCCCAGCAGCGAAGCGCCTTCAGGACGCTTCGAACTGACCGCCGGAGCAGGCGTCGAATACGGCGCCGGCGGAGTGGAAGCGAACATCCCCATCGGCTCGGGGGCGATCGTGGCGCAGTACCACCAGCGGAGCTTCTCCGACTACGAATCCCCCCGGGGGACCGTCGAGAATTCGTCGGCCCGCGACTTCGGCGGGCTGCTGCGCGGCCTCATCCCGGCGGGTGAGGCCCGCCTGACGCTCGGCCTGCAGATCGACCGCGGCCGGGACATCTCGCGCCCGGCCAGCGATATCGACACGGCACGGACGATCAATCCCGAGGAAAATTCGGAGCGCTTCACGCTGGCGCTCGAACTCCCCGGCCGGGCGGGATTCTCGAGCTTCGAGGTATCGAGCTTCGTCGGCCGCTATCGCCTGATCACCGAACGCAGCACCTTCGACATGGTCTCCGCTGATCGGGCGACGAGCACGTCAGACGTCGAGGCGAATGACGCTTCGCTCCGTTTCGTCGCGACCCGCCCGGTCACCGAAGGGGTGCTGCGGGCCGGGCTCGACGTCGTGAGCCGGTTCGACCTGAACGCCGTCAACGCCGAGACCGACCGGCCGGCCGGCGGGCCTGTCGTCACCACGGAAGAGGAAACGATCGAAGACGCACGCAGGATCGACACCGGCCTGTTCGTCGAGGGGGAGCGCTCGCTCGGCGCGAAGAAGATGTGGGCGGTTTCCGCCGGGCTGCGCGGCGACGATGTCTCCACCCGCAACAGCGGCGGATTCTTCGGAGACCGCAGCACCAGCGACGGGGCGCTGTCCGGTTACGCCGGTCTCACCTGGCGCCGCGGTGAAGCATTCTCCACGACGCTGCAGGTCGCCCGCGGGTTTCGCGACGCGCGTCTTTCCGATCGCTATTTCCGCGGCGTCACCGGCCGCGGCACGATCACCGGCAACCCCGACCTCGAGCCGGAGACGACGCGTCAGTTCGATCTCGCCATCCGCGGCCGCGCCGGCCGGGCGCAGATGGCATTCTTTGGTTACCACTACCTGATCCGCGATCTGATCGAGCGCTTCGAGATCGCTCCGGACGAGTTTGCCTTCCGCAATCGGGGAGAGCAGGAGATTGTCGGACTCGAGTTCGAGGCCGATTTCCGCCTCAACGATCGTCTCTCACTACGGGCCTTCGGCGGCTACGCCCGTGGCGAGATCCTCGACGACGGCTCCGACCCGGACGACATCCCCTCGGCATCGATCGGCATCGGCGTTCTGCAGAGGTATGACGCCTGGTGGTGGCAGATGCGCGGCCGGGCTTTCGAACGGGACGATCGCCCCGGCCCGACCGAGCGGGTCACGCCGGGTTACGCCCTGTTCGATGCAACCATCGGCGTGAAGCTGTCCCGGGTCCTCGAAGTGCGGCTCAATTTCGGCAATCTGGCCGACAAGGAATACCTGGCGAGCGCCGACGACCGCGCCCCCCTCGCTCCGGGTCGCAGCGCCGCTCTCACCCTGGCAGGGCGGTTCTAGCGATGCGCAGGTCGATCGCGCTAGCTCTTCTTCGCGTTGTGGTGATCCGCCAGCACGCGCGCCGTGCAGGCGGTCAGCTTCCGGGCCGTGGCGATCTCCAGGAACTCGTTCGGACCGTGGGCGTTCGACATCGGTCCCAGGACGCCGGTGATCAGAAACTGGGCCTGCGGGAACTTCTTTCCGAGCATCCCCATAAAGGGGATCGATCCGCCCTCTCCCATGTAGCACGCCTCCCTTCCGAAGTGCTCCTTCGAGGCGATGGCGACCGACTCGCCAAGCCAGGGAGCGAGAGCCGGCGCGTTCCATCCGCCGGCCGGATGGTCGAGCTCAAAGGTGACGCGGGCACCGTAGGGAGGATCCTTTTCGAGCAGGTCCTTCAGGGCGGCCGATGACTTCTCGGGATGAGCGGTCGGCGGCACACGCAACGACACCTTGACCACGGTCTGCGGGCGCAGGACGTTGCCGGCGGTCGCCACCGGCGGGAAACCGCCCCCTCCGGTGATCTCGAGCTGCGGCCGCCAGGTGCGGTTCAGGGAAAGCTCACAGCGATCTTTCGAAATCGGACCGGCGCTGCCCAGGTAGGGGAATTTCGACCAGATCTCGTCGCCGAGAATATCGGCCGCCTTCGCCGCCTGCGCCGCCCGCTGCTCGGGGATCTGCACGGAGAACGTCTCGGGCAGGATCTTCCCGGTCTTCTCGTCCTCGAGCCGGCTGAGCAGTTGCCGGGTGATGCGGAAGCTGGAAGGGATGATGCCGGTGGCGTCGCCCGAATGCACTCCCTCGGTCAGCACGGAGACCGTCAGGGTGCCGCCGACCAGGCCGCGCAGCGAGGTCGTCACCCACAGCTGATCGTAATTGCCGCAGCCGGAGTCGAGGCAGACGATGAGGCTCGGCGTGCCGATGCGATCCTTCAGCGCATCGATGTAATAGGGCAGATCGGAGCTGCCACTCTCCTCGCACCCCTCGATGATGATGACGCAGCGGGCGTGCGGCACCTTCTGCTGCTGCAGCGCCTGGACCGCCGTGACCGCGGCGAAGGCAGCATACCCATCGTCGGCCCCTCCCCTCCCGTAGAGCTTGCCGTCGCGCATCACCGGCTTCCACGGGCCGAGGCCGTCGCTCCACCCCTCCATCGGTGGCTGCTTGTCGAGATGGCCGTAGAGGAGAACGGTTTCGTCAGACGCGCCCGGCACCTCCATGTAGAGAACGGGAGTGCGCCCCTCGATCTCGATCTTTTCGATCGTCAGCCCGACGACCTCGCGCGACTTGACCCAGTCGGTGATCAATCCCGCCGCCTTGTCCATGTGCCCGTTCTTCTTCCAGTCCGGGTCGAAGGCCGGGGAGAGGTTCGGTATCTCGATGTACTTCTTCAGGGCGGGGATGATGCTCGACTCCCAGACCTCGTCAACAAAGGCGCCTATCTTCTTGCTATCCATCAGTTCCATCCTCCGGAAGAAATCGGGGCAAAGCCATCCCGGTCATGCTGCATCCGTCCCCTCGGAAGCGCTCCATCATATAGGAAAATGCCCGGCGACTACATTGTGAGTGCCTGGTGCCGCTACGGGCCGGCCTCGAACTCGGCGAACCAGTTGAGGATCACCTTGATACCGCCCCGATCGGCATCCTCGTCGAGGCTTTGCACCCCGATGAGGCGTTCACCATCGGGGGCCACATCGAAGCGGCGCGGCCGCACGCGCAGGCGGCTGTCAGCCACCGAGAAGATCTCCTGCGGCGTGCCGAGGGTGAGCGCCGGCCCGGTCTTCACGCTAACGGACATGATTGTGTACTGCCAGCGGAAGAGCAGATCGGTGCCGTCGCGGCTCCAGACCGGCCACACACCGCCGTTGACCGATGCCTGCCACTTGCCATCGCCCGACGGGAAGCGTTTCAGGTAGATCTCGTCACGACCCGACTCGTCCGAGACGTAGGCGACGTAACGGCCGTCTGGAGAGATGCGGCCGCCCCACTCGTCCGCCTTGGTCTTCAGGAAGAGCTTTTCTTCGCCGTTCTCCCCGATCGACCTGTACCAGAGATCGGCATTGCTGTCGCTAGTCGGTATGTCGTAGATGATCGTCAGACCGTCGGGAGAAAAGGTGGCGTTACGGCCTCGCTCGGTCAGCAGCCGTGGCTCACCGGTGCCGTCAGCAGCGCGCATCGCCAGTCCGTCGTTCGCGTTGTACACGATCAATTCCCCCGACGGAGACCAGGCGGGATTGAACTCTCCCCCCTCGTCGAAGGTCAGGCGGGTCTTCGTCGCGCGAGCCACATCGTGAACCCAGATGTCGTAGTTTTCGCTTTGTTGCCCCGTCACCGCGACGCGGCCGCCGTCGGGCGAGAGCGAGACGAAGATCATTTGCTCCTGCGGCTGGCCGATGACACCCTGCACCTCTCCCTGCCGGTCGAGCCAGACCAGTTGCTCCAATCCGCTCCCCGCGCCCGGCACGAAGACCAGGGTTCCGTCCGCGGCAACGGAGGGGGTGTTGCCCTCAGGCGCCACGATGAACGGCTCTGCGGTCGGCTCGAGCGTCGACAATGAAAATGGCAAGGCCCAGAGGCCGGCGTTGCTCGGCTGGCGGCGATAGAGGATATGCCCGGGATGCGAGTAGACCGGGCGCCAGATCGACTGGCCGGGCAGTTGCAGAAGAATTTTGCGTTGCCCTTCGTGCAAAAGCGCCAGGGTATCGGTTCCTTTGTTCTGCGTCCGGTGGATCGTGTAGAGAAGCCCCGCCCCACCCGGCAACCAATGCGGCTCATGGAAGTGATCCTCCTCCAGCGCGGCATCCGGCTCGAGCATCGGGGTGAAATCCCCGCCACGCTCCGGCACCTCGAAGATCGCCCCGCCTCCGTAGGCGAAAGCGATGCGCCCCTCTCCACTCCAGCTGGCCCCGGCGCCGTTCACCAGGGAGCTCGGCAGCTCGGAGATCAGAGTGCTCTCACCCCCTCCGATCGCCATCTTCCAGAGCCTGTTGTTCGCTACGTAAGCGACGTGAGATCCATCGGGTGACCAGCAGGGGATCTGCGCGCCCTCGGTCCCGGGGATGAACTGCGCCTCGAGCTTGTCGAGCCGGCGGAGCCAAAGTCCTTCGCGGGTCGTATAGGCGATCGTGCCGCCGTCGGGCGCGATCGCGACACCGGTCCGATCCAGACCCTCCACCGGAATCTCGAACTTGTGCAGCGGCATTTGGGGAACCGGCTTGAGAAACCAGGCGGCGGTGCCGCCAAGGCTGGCCACCAGAATCATTGCCGCTCCGATGATGGCGCGTGGCCGGCCGCGACGGCCCGGCGCCGGCGCCTCTTGCGGCGCCGGCTCGTCCGGGGCGCGGCCGGCGGCGATGTCCTCCAGGATGATGCGTGCTTCGCCGATGTCGCGCAGGCGGCGCTTCGGGTCCCGCTCGAGGCAGCGGCGCAAGAGCGATCGCAGCGCGCCGGGGGTCTCAACGGGAATGCGATCCCAGTCCGGGTCGCTCTTGAGGATTGACGCCAGCGTATCGGAGACAGTCTCGCCGGCAAACAGGTGCCCGCCGGTCAGCATTTCGAACAGGACGACCCCGAACGCCCAGATGTCGGTTCGCTTGTCGACCGCTCGCCCCCTCGACTGCTCGGGACTCATGTAGGCCGCCGTGCCGAGGATGACACCGGCCCGCGTTGCCGCCGCCGTCAGCGTTGGTGACAGCGACAGCTCGGCCGATCTCTCGTCCGCATCCTCCTCGAACGCCTTGGCGAGACCGAAGTCGAGCACTTTCGCCGTGCCGTCGGGGGTCACCTTGATATTGGCCGGTTTCAGATCGCGGTGGATGATTCCCCGCTCGTGTGCCGCCTCGAGAGCACCGGCGACCTGCAGCCCAACGCGGACGACATCCTCGATCTGGACCGGGCCCCGTTCGATCCGATCAGCGAGCGTGTCACCCTCGATCAGCTCGAGGATGAGGCACTGCATCCCCTGACTGACCTCGAGGCCGTGAATTGATGCGATGTTGGGATGGCTCAGCGCGGCCAGCAGGTGGGCTTCGCGCTCCAGCCGGGCCACCCGCTCAGGTACGCCGACGAGAGCGTCGGGAAGCACTTTGATGGCGACCTCCCGCTTGAGCTTGGAATCGGCGGCCCGGTAGACCTCTCCCATCCCGCCCGCACCAATGCGGTCGCCGATGACGTACGGGCCTATGCGATCCCCCGGGTTGAGTGGCATGGAATGCAGAGATTACCAGAATCGGCGGGAAGGGCGAAATGCCCTCCGGCGATGCCTATCCCCCGTTCTGCTGTGGCTCCTGGACGGTCTCTCTCCCTGGTGCGGGCGGGTCGATTCGCGGACCCGGCGCGGCGCGCCACATGCCATGATAACCTATCGCCTTGCAACAGATGTGGCTCCGTTTCGGGGGGACCGTCCGGGGCAACCGACAGAGGAGGGACGACATGTCGCGGATTGGATTGGGCCTGATCGTGATATTTGCGCTGGTCGGTTTCACACCGACCGGCGCTGAAGAATCAACCGGACCGGCGGTCGGCGACAAAGCGCCGGCCTTCAGCCTGGAGGGAAGCGACGGGGAGACGCACGCTCTCGAGGACCATCTCGGCAAGCGCCCCGTCGTCATCGCCTGGTTTCCCAAGGCATTCACCAGCGGGTGAACCGCCCAGTGCAAGGCGCTCCGGGAGAGCGGCGAGCAACTGCGCAGATTCGATGTGGCCTACTATGCGGCAAGCGTGGACGATGCCGGGACCAATAAGAAGTTCGCCGAATCGCTCGAACTCGATTATCCGATCCTGAGCGATCCGACGAAAAAGACAGCCAGCGAGTTCGGGGTGCTGGCCTACGAGGGAAAATACGCCGCCCGCCACACCTTCTACATCGGCGCCGACGGTGCCATTCTCTACATCGACCGGGAGGTCAATCCGGCCACCGCCGGAGAGGACACCATAGCGCGCCTCGAGGCGCTCGGCATCAAGCCCCGGGAGTAATCGACCGGCGCGGCTCGTAAGCGAGGACGGGCATCAGCCAGAGCTCGACCTCCTCGACCGGCACCCCTTTGCGATCGGCGTAGGCGGCGACCTGATCGCGCCCGATCTTTCCGAGCGCGAAGTAGCGCGCTTCGGGGTGGGCGAGGTAGAGCCCGCTGACCGACGCGGCGGGGTACATGGCGTAGCTCTCTGTCAGCCGGATCGATGTTTCCTTTTCGACGTCGAGAACTTTCCACAACGTCCTCTTCTCGCTGTGATCGGGACAGGCGGGATAGCCGGCGGCCGGGCGGATGCCGCGGTAGCGTTCCTTCAGCAGGTCCTCCTTCGACAGGGTCTCCGACGCACCGTAGCCCCAGTCGCGGCGGGCGATCTCGTGCAGCCGCTCGGCGAACGCCTCGGCAAGCCGGTCGGCGAGCGCCTTGGCGATGATGGCGTGGTAGTCGTCGTGCTCCTTCTCGAACCCGCCGGCCAGCTGCTCGATGCCGATCCCGGCGGTCACTGCGAAAGCCCCAAGGTAGTCGCGACGGCCTGAATCGGCCGGGGCGACGAAATCGGCCAGGGCGAGCCGCGGCTGATCGCCGGTCGGAGCCTGCTGCTGGCGCAGGGTGTGGAAGCGGGCCAGCTCGGTGTTCCGACGCTCATCCGTGTAGAGAGCGATGTCATCGCCGATGCCGGCCGCGGGAAAGAATCCGTACACGCCATTCGCCCTAAGCAACCGCTCCTTGATGATCCGCTCCAGGAGCGCCTGGCCGTCGCGGAACAGATCACGGGCCGCCTGTCCGTATTTCGGGTGGTCGAGGATCGCCGGGTAGACCCCCTTCAACTCCCAGGTGTGGAAAAACGGGCTCCAGTCGATGTAGCCGGCCAGCTCGCGCAACGGATAGTCGCGCCACGCCCGCTGACCGGTGAACGCCGGCAGGTCGATCGGGCCTGCGTTCCAGTCGATGCGGAGCCGGCGCGCCGCGGCGTCTTCATAGGAAAGGAGGGCACGTGCCGGGGCGCCTGCGTGGCGCTCTCGATCGACCTCCTGCAGCTCGCGAACCTGCGCTGCGAACCGGCCCCGCTGCCGGTCGCTGATCAGCCGGCCGACGACGTCGACGGCGCGCGATGCGTCGAGGACGTGCGTGGTGAGCCCGCCGTACGCCGGGGCAATGCGGATCGAGGTGTGTTTGCGACTGGTTGTGGCGCCGCCGATCAGCAGCGGCAGACGCAGCCCCTCATGCTCCATCTCGGATGCCACATGCACCATCTCGTCGAGCGACGGCGTGATCAGGCCGCTGAGGCCGATGAGATCCGCCTTCTGCTCGATGGCGGTGCGGATGATCTTGTCGGCCGGCACCATGACGCCGAGATCGATGATGTCATGGTTGTTGCAGCCGAGCACCACCCCGACGATATTCTTGCCGATGTCGTGCACGTCCCCCTTCACGGTGGCGATGACGATGCGCGTGCGGGAGCGGCCGGCCGCGCCGGCCTTCTTCTCCGCGTCGAGCAACGGCTCCAGGATCGCCACCGCCTTCTTCATGACGCGGGCGCTCTTTACCACCTGGGGAAGGAACATTTTGCCGCTGCCGAACAGGTCGCCGACCACGTTCATCCCCGTCATCAGCGGCCCCTCGATGATGGAAAGCGGTGTCGGATAATGCTCGATCGCCTCACCGATGTCCTCGTTGATGTGCTCGACGATACCGCTCACCAGGGCGTGCGTGAGCCGTTTCTCCAGCGGTTCGCGCCGCCAGGCGTCGTCCTTCACCCGTGTCTTCCCTTCGCCCTTGACGGTAGAGGCGAACTCGATCAACCTCTCGGTGGCGTCGGGGCGGCGGTTGAGCAGGACGTCCTCGACGTGCTCCTTGAGGTCAGCCGGGATCTCGTCGTAGACGGCGAGCTGCCCCGCATTGACGATCCCCATGTCCATCCCGGCGCGGATGGCGTGATAGAGGAAGGCGGCGTGCATCGCCTCACGCACCGGATCATTGCCGCGGAACGAGAAGGAGACGTTGCTCACCCCGCCGCTTACTTTCACCTGCGGGAAGCGCCGCTTCAAAGCGCGGGTCGCCTCGATGTACGCCACCGCGTACCCGTCGTGCTCTTCGATGCCGGTGCCGACCGTGAGGATGTTCGGGTCGACAACGATGTCGCCCGGATCGAAGCCAATATCGTCGATGAGGATGCCGCAGGCGCGGGTCAGGATCTCGACCTTGCGATCGGCGGTCCCCGCCTGCCCCTGCTCGTCGAACGCCATGACGACCACGCCGGCGCCGTAGCGCCGTATCAGGCCGGCCTGGCGCTTGAACTCTTCCTCACCCTCCTTGAGGCTGATCGAGTTGACGATCCCCCGCCCCTGCAGGCACTTCAATCCCGCCTCGAGAACGCTGAACCTGGAGCTGTCGATGACGATCGGCAGACGGGCGATGTCCGGCTCGGAGGCGATCATGTTGAGGAAGCGGGTCATCATCTTCTCGGAGTCGATCAGGCCCTCGTCCATGTTGACATCGAGCAGATTGGCGCCCCCTTCGACCTGGTGGCGCGCCACCTCGAGCGCTTCTTCCAGTTTCGCCTCGCGGATGAGCCGGGCAAAGCGGCGCGACCCGGTGATGTTGGTCCGCTCACCGATCATGGTGAACAGGGAATCGGGCCGGATGGTCAACGGCTCGAGTCCGCTCAGCCGGGTGAATCGCTCGGGCGTCGATCGCCGGTGCGGCGGCAGGTCTCGCATCACTTCGGCGATGGCGCGGATGTGGTCGGGGGTGGTGCCACAGCATCCGCCGACGATGTTCAGCCAACCCTCCCGAGCGTACTCCTTCAGGATAGAGGCCATCTCATCCGGTGTCTGGTCATAAGCCCCCAGCTCGTTCGGCAGCCCGGCATTCGGATAGCAGTGGATCCATTGCGGCGCGATGCGGGCGATCTCCTCGATGTACGGACGCATCTCGGCGGCCCCGAGGGCACAGTTGACGCCGACGCTGAACAGCGGCACGTGGCCGATCGAGATGAACGCCGCCTCCAGCGTCTGCCCCGAGAGGGTGCGGCCGCTGGCATCGGTGATGGTGAGCGATGCCAGGATCGGCACCCGCTTTCCGGTCTCGTCGAAGCAACGCTGAATCGCGAACAACGCTGCCTTCAGATTGAGGATGTCGAAGGTGGTCTCCGGCAAGACGAGATCGACGCCGCCGGCAATCAAGCCGCGCACCTGCTCGTGGTAGCTCCGCTCCAGATCGTCGAAGGTGACCGCCCGGAAGCCGGGATCGTTCACGTCGGGCGACAGCGACGCTGTCTTGTTGGTGGGGCCGATCGAGCCGGCAACGACTCTGGGGTGGTCGGGGGTCCGAACCGTCATCCCATCGGCGGCCCGCCGGGCGATCTCCGCCGCGGCCTTATTGATGGCGAACGAATGCTCTTCGAGGCCGTAGTCGGCGAGCGAGATCGAGGTGGCGGTGAAGGTGTTGGTCTCGATGATGTCGGCGCCGGCTTCAAGGAAGTTGCGGTGGATGGCCTCGACCACATGCGGCTGGGTGAGCGACAGCAGATCGTTGCACCCCTGCAGGTCGCGCGGGTGGTCGCGGAACTGATCACCGCGGAACTCGGCCTCCCCCAGCCGCTGCCCCTGCACGACGGTCCCCATGGCGCCGTCGAGGATCAGGATGCGGCGCTGCAGCAGTTGTTCGAGTCGCTCGGCCGTCTTCATTCTTTCCCCCGCGATTCTTTCCAAACATTGATCTTACGCTGAACAGGCCTCCCCGCGTCAACCACAGGTTCCCCGCCGCAGAACGCTGAACCGACCTGGCAGGCGTTTCCTCTGCCGCACCGGATCGTATGATGGCAGGGATGATGGGCCACTATTCCCTCTGGTTGCTCCCCTCGGGCAAAGCGAAGCAGCGTCTCGCGAAGACGATCGGGAGCCTGAGCCGCGATCCCGGCGGGCCGCGTTTCGATCCTCACCTCACGTTACTGGGAGGGCTCGACGGCGAGGAGGAGGCTTTCATCGATGCGACACGACGCCTCGCCGCAACGCTGCATCCGGTCACCCTTCACTTGCGCGGCATCGAATTCGGCGATGAATACTACCGCTGCCTCTACTTTCGCGTCGGAGAAAGCGACGAGCTGACGGCGGCGCACCGGGAGGCCCTTCGCTTCTTCGGTAAGAAAAAAGACCCCTCCTTCATGCCGCACGTCAGTCTGTTCTATGGAACGCTGGAGGAACCGCATCGGCGGGATCTTCGCTCGCGGCTGAGCCGGACTTTCGATCTCGACTGCCCGGCCGACCGCCTGTGCCTGGTCGCCACCGGCGGCGGGCCTCCGTCCTGGACGGTCGTCCGCGAGATCAAGGTGAGCGGGCCTCGCCGGCCCCCCTGAGCCGGGGGCGATCGATCGCGCGCCGCAGCCTCGACAGACCGAACACGATGACGGCCGCCAGGCCACCCAGAAGGTGAGCGAGCGGCAGAACCACCACCCCCTCCGGGAACGGGCCGGCAGTGAGGGGGCTGCTTGACGCGCTCTCCCAGATGATCTTGGCGACAATCAGGGCGAGGGCAAGCGCCGCGAGTCCGCGCTCCACTCTCGACTGTCGGTCGCGCAAAATCACCAGCGCGAGAAGGACGAACAGCGTCGTCGCCATTCCGGAGGCGCCGCGAGAGATGCCGACCTGCGGCGCGAGGAGGTGAATTCCCGTTCCCGTGACCAGGAGGCCGGCGAGGCATGCAGCCGCCAGCAGGCCGCGGTTGTACCTCTCGAGCCATGCACCGAGCAGCAGAACGACACCGAGATCGACGCAGGCCATCCGCGCCGTCCAGTGCACCAGCTGGCCGGTCATCAGGCGCCACCATTCTCCACCACCTTCGACCTGCGCCCGATCGTACTGGAACGCTTCCGCCATCCCCGGCGCGAAGGAGGCCACCAGGGCGACGGCGACCAGGCCGCAAGTGAGCCAGGGCGCCTCGCTGATCTTCAGACCGGACATCCATCTGCCGGTTAAGGTCATGACCCGAGGCATCGCATCAATCGGCGCGGCGGCCCTTCCGGCGCAGCAAACGCCCGGCGCTCAGCGCACCGACCAGAAGCGTAGTCCCCAGAAGGTCCACGAGGCCGAGCGCTCCCGCACCTCCGGAGCCTCCGGAAGTCTGGACGACCTCCACCGCCGGGGTGCCGGCACCGCGCACCGTTCCACTCTTGACCTGCTCCTGAAAGGCGCCGAGCGCGGTGTCGAGATGGATGATCAGATCATCGGTCGCCGTTTCGAAGCTCTGCTCGCTGTCGAGCCGCAGCGCGCGGTCGATGGTGACCGGCGTGGAGCGGGCCTGCACCGAGCTGTCCCCCGCGCTGCGGAACAGCAGAGCGCGCGACGGAATGTCGTAAACGACCGTGTCCATCAGCGTGCGGGTCTCGTTCTTCTCTCCCTGAATGGCGAAGGCGCCGACCACGGTAAGATAGGTCCACGACGCCCCGGTGCTCTCGGTGAATTGCTTTTGATCGTAGGAGACGATCGCGATCAGATCGATGCCGAAGGCGGTCGCCAGACGATCCAGCTCATCGAAGCTGCCGCCCGCGGTCAGGTAGGTCGATGGGATCGGCTCCAGCCGGGCGATGATCTCCCTGTCGCGGAACGCATCGGCGATGCGCGTCAGAAGATGCTGTTTCTGAACCTCGGTGAATGGATCGTTCCAGCCCGTCGAACTGGGCGCGAATACGAGACCGACGCGCGCCGGCAGCTTCAGCGTGACGTCCCGGGCAGGCTCCGGCTCTCCCTTGCCGGCGGGATAGAGATACTCGAGGGCATTGCTCTTGAGGTGCATCGGCCGGCTGGAAACGCAGGAGACGGCGGCAGTGGCACAGGCGACGAGAAAGACGAACGGCAGGATACGCGATCGCATGGCACGTTCCCTCCCTGAGGGGCACCCGAGGGACGGACGGCGGCGCCCGTCGCTGGGGCCGATGCGATTGTCCTTCTTTTGCGACGTCCGGAACAAGAGGGGGTGGCGCGGGCAGGCCCTGTTCAGAGGCTGTTGAGATAGCGTTGCAGCTTCTTGCGATCCTGCGGTGTGATACTCAGGAAGGTAATGGCGATGCCGTGGCGGCGGACCTCGGGAGACCCTTCCCTGACCGAGCAGCGGAGAACCTTCCCGACGACGTCAACCACCTCGACGCCGGGGAGATCACCCCCGACGAGGCTGAGCTGGAGGTGCATCTCCGTTCCGGGATCGAGCGGCGCGTTCGAGGCGCAGTGCATCCCCTCGAGGGCGACATCGCTGGTGATCAGTTTCAGATCGGCGGGCAGGCTGTCTTCCGGCCGCGGCACGATGGACACCTCGAGCCCCGCCCGCTGCCGATGGTGCTTCCTTTTTTCTCTCTCGCCGCTCATCGCGCCCGGGTCCTTCCGCAAGCCGCACTCCGTCCTCAAGATAACGCCGGCCGTTGCGTCCTGCAATATCCCCGTACCGGACTATCCTTTCCCCCGGGTGGGGGGGGCCGCTTACGGAAATGTATGATGGTCGACGATAATCGAACTGCCCCCGGGGCCGCCGGTCCGGCCCCCCCACTTCATTGCCGAAGGAGGACATCCGATGGTTCGCTCGCGGATCAAGACATTCATGTTTCTGGCGGCGCTCGTGGCCGCTCTGGCGATCGCTTTTCTCCTGACGCCCTCCATCTCGGCGGGGAAGGCCAACGATGAGAAGGCAGTGCGCCAGGCGGTGCTCGATTACGTCGAGGGGATCTATGAAATCGACCCGGCACTCATCGAGCGGGGCGTGCACCGTGATCTCCGCAAGACCGGATTCTGGTATTCGGATGAGGAGAAAAAGTACCTGGGTCCCAAGGGGATGACCTACGCGCAGTTGCACGATCTGGCCGGCCGCTGGAACAAGGACGGGCAGGTCGATGCCGCCACGGCGGTGAAGAAGGTCGAGGTCTACGAGGTCCTCGACAAGACCGCCTCGGCCAAATTGTCCGCCGACTGGGGCATCGACTACATGCACCTGGCGAAGTTCGACGGTCGCTGGATGATCATCAACGTCCTGTGGCAGAGCCGGCCGAGGACAGAATAGCCGCTGCCCCGCAGCTCCAAATCCGCCTTCACCGAGCGCGAAAAAAATCTGATAAACATATTGGCCGACCGGTCCAGGATGGCATATTCCCCATTATGAGCGGCCCTGAGAAGCAGTTCGATCGTGACGAGGTCCTGGGAAAGGCCATGGAGCTCTTCTGGAATCAAGGATATGCGCCCACCGGCATGACCCAGTTGCTGAAGCACATGGGGATCGGTCGGCAGAGCCTCTACGACACCTTCGGCGACAAGAAATCGCTCTACCTGGCCGCTCTGGAACGTTACTTCGCCTCCCTGGGGGAGCAGTGGAAGAAGGAGCTCGACGCCCCCGGATCGCCGCTCGGCAACTTGCGGAAGTTGTTCTACCGCATCATGGAGGTCGGCGAGGAGACCGGCTTCTGCGGCTGCTTCATCGGCAACGCCATGGCGGAGTTCGGCGATTGCGACGAGGATGTCCGCCGGGTGCTGGGGAAAGCGCTCGACCGAATGGAAGAGATGCTGGCCGGCGTGCTGCAGCGAGCGAAGGAGGCGGGCGAGCTGTCGCCGCAGGCGCGGCCCCGCGACCTGGCGAAGCTCCTGGTCGTGACCACCCAGGGATCCGCCCTGCTGAGCAAGATCGAGCCGCACCGCAAGCACGCGGACGAGACGCTGCAGATCGCCTTCAGGGTGCTCGAAACGAGCTGAATTATTTCGGCCTTGCCTGGCCCGGCTGGCCATGGTGGTGGGTGATCGGTGCGCGGCCGCATCCTCTTCGCGGTATCATGCGTTCCGACAGGCAGACTGATCCTGCCTAGCCGATGGGGAGTTCCTGAACCACATGACAATGAGCCGCGGACAGATCCTGTCCCACTACCGGCTCGTCGAGCCGATCGGCGAGGGGGGGATGGGTGTGGTCTGGAAGGCGCTCGACACCACCCTCGACCGGCAGGTGGCGATCAAGATCCTGCCGGAGCAGTTCGCCGATGATGAGGATCGGCTGAGCCGCTTCGAGCGTGAGGCGAAGCTCCTCGCATCCCTGAACAATCCCGGTATCGCGGCGATCTACGGTCTGCACGAAGCGGCCGGGATTCGTTTTCTGGCGATGGAGCTGGTCGAGGGAGAGGATCTCGCCCACCGCCTGGTCC
>CBDUYA010000004.1:0-24096 GCA_965371335.1 uncultured bacterium
ACGCCGTATGCGCCCGCAATCCCCATGCGCCCGGAGGGTTCGGGCGGCGTGGCGCATTACTCGGACAGGCTCCTAGCGCGGCTCCACCATCGTCCCGATCTGCAATTCCGCCACGGCGTAGATGATCTTGGCAGACGCTGTGTGGCTCTCGGTGCTCATCACCACGAGCTGGCCGAGAAGCCGGGGCGGGAAATCTTCGCCATCGCCCACCTTCACCTTGGGCGTCTTGAACCGGACGTTGCCCCATTCGTAGTTGTACTTGATATCGCCCCGGGCGTAGGTGTGAGACGCGACGGCCGGCTCGAACGCGGTCAGGATGTCCCCCGGCTTCAGCCCATCGTCGGCGCCGAGATCAACGAACACGACACTCCCGGTGCCGACGGCCGACAAGTCGTCCTTGGCATGCACCAGGTAACCGATCTCGCTGCCGCTCGACATGACATCGTTCGGATCGAAGGGCGGCGCCTGGGTGAGCGGGAACGGCTGTAGATCGTACGGCACCAGATTCTGACCGGCGCGGATTTCGTCGCAGGCAAGGATGATCTCGGCGACGGCGGAGGCGTCGTACGCGGCGAGGACCTTCACCCGCCCGATCCGCTCGTAGTACCAGCCGACCCGGCGTCCCGATTCCGGATGGCTGACCTCGCTGGTGCGCTGCACCACGCTGAACTCCGCTCCCGGGTGCACATCGGCCTTGCCGCGGCTCAGATAAACCAGGTCGCCCAGGGTCAGGCCGACCTTTGCGGTCTCCTGCTGACCGGCGATGTAGAGGCCGTCACCCGTCTTCTTTCCGCCGATGAAGCCGCTGCAGCCGAGATCGCTCTGATCGATGAGCGGCTGGACCGGATCATCGCCCCCGCCGAAGTCAGCCGGCGACGAAGCGGCGGCCGGCGCCCCGGGCGGAGCCTGCGCGGTGAGCGTGCTCTGCACCGGGGTTCCGGCACCCTGCGCGGCCCGGTCCTCTGCCCCGTCGCCCGATCCGGGCGGGGGCGGGAAGGCGGCCCGCGGCGCTCCCTCCTGCCCCTGCGGCAGGATCTGAGGGGACGCGGCCGTGGTGCCGGCGGGCGTGACAACCAGCGGCTGCAACGGGATCAGGAGGGGGTCTCCCGGGTAGATCCAGTGCGAATCGAGGATGTAGCGGTTCTGGTTCCAGATCTGCGGCCAGAGATAAGGATCGTTGAAAGTGAGATCGGCGAGATCCCAAAGAGTATCGCCGCGCACGATGATGTGCAGCCTCGCCTCCGGCGGGAACGACTCGGGAGCGGGCGGATCCCACGGTGTCCAGTGATCGCCGACCAGCTTCAGGTTGGTGGGAGGCGCGGTCGACTGCGGCGCCTCGACAGCGGACTCGCCAGGGGTATCGGGGGCCGCAGGGGCAGACGTGACGGCCTCTCCTCCGGGCTGCGGTGTGGTTGTCTCGTCAGCCGGTGCATTCTCCGCGACGGCCGCCTGCTCGGCGGCTTCGGGCCGCGGCTCCTCCTCTCCGAAGGTGGTCACTCCGGGGAGATAGGAAGCCAGCAGGAGCACCGCCACCGGGGCCAGATACGCGATCTTGAATTTCCGCATGGTCATCTCTCTCCTTGCAGCCGGCCCCGTCCAGCGGCCAGGGTCTAGGGTCCGGATACAAAATTAAATTCCCTTGCCCCGAAGTCAAGAAAACAGGACAAATCTACCGAATTCGCTATTACGAATCTGTCGTCGCAGGTCAGGGAAAAGAGGTTTGAAGCGACCGGCTGGGAGCCTGTCCGAGTCTTCCGAGCCGATCGCGGGCGAGGACGGCGACATCACTGTGCGGGTATTCCTCGACGACGATGGCGAGGTGGTCCTTCATCGCCGTCGGCTCTCCCAGCCTCTCGTGGCTGAGCGCGATCATGTACCAGGCGCGGGCCACCTGGTTGCCGTCCGGATGACGATCGATCATGGCGCGATACTCGAAGATGGCATCGCGATAGAGGCCCCGGGCAAAGCGGCACTCCCCGATCCAGAAGAGGGCATCGTCGGCCATCGGGCCATTCGGATCGCCGGCCAGGAAGAGACGCAGATTGCGCTCCGCCGCCTGATAGTCGCGACGGTGATAGAGGGCATAGCCCGCCCGGAACAACCCTTCGTCGCGGGGGGCGGAGGACCGGACCGTTTCGTCCGGGCCGCTGGCGCGATCGGACGCCGTGACGACCATCGGATGATCGGGCTGCCGCGCCAGAGCGCCCTGCGGTTCCGGGCGTTCCTCGATCGACCCCCCGGTCGAAGGCTGTGCAACGAGCGTGATCGCGTCGACCGATTCACCGTTGCGCCACTGCTCACTGCGAACCTGCTCCGCCTGCCGGCGGATCTCGCCGAGCTGCTCCCCGACGCTGCGGGTCTGACCGGGAGTGAGACAACCAAGACCGCTCAGACCGACACAAGAGGTCACCAGGGCGATCGCCATGCCCGGCCGCGGGCGGGGCCTTCTGCTCATCTGTTGGTTCATCTGGCGGGGGCCTCCTTCGATCCCGGCCGGGGCAGCCGCTCCCGCAACCCGGGCCGGTCCAAGAGCATACGCAACCCGGGCTCGCCTGACAAGATCGCCGGATCGAGTCCGCGCTCCAGGGCAGCGGCCAGCTCGTCCACCGCCGCGTCCTCCCTCCCCTGCGAGAGCATCAGTGAAGCCAGAGCGCGGCGCGCTTCGAGACAGTCCGGTGCCATCTCGATCGCCTCCCGGAATGTCCCTTCGGCGGCCGCCGGATCGCCTTCGGCCGCCCGGATGCGGCCGGCGGCGACGCGCGGCCCGCAGGCCCCCGGAGCGGTCTCGAGAGCCCGGCGGATCTCCTGCCGCGCCTGTTCACGGAAGCCGCGCCGATGGTAGAGGAGCGCCAGATCCGCCCGGGCGGAAATGCGCCCCGGCGCGCGGCGCAGAACGGCCCGGTAGTCCTCGATCGCAGCGTCGATCTCCCCGCGCCGCGCCCGCAACGCACCACGCGCCTGCAGGGAGGCGGCCGGCAGCGGGCCGTGCCGCTCGGCGACCGCCCAGTCACGCAGCGCCGCGTCTTCATCGCCCGACCGCAGGTGCAGCATCGCCCCGAGGGCCCACGCATCGCTCATGCTGCGGTCGAGTCGAACCGCCGTTTCGAGCGCCTCGAGGGCCTCAGGGTCGCGCCCGGCGCGCGCCAGCACCAGAGCGAGGTTGTAGTGCAGGACGGCATTCTCCGGCGCCCTGTCAATCGCCTCACCCAGCAAGCGCTCCGCCGCATCGTGCCGATCGACGGCAGCGAAAAACAGCGCGGCGCTGACCTCGGCGACCGGCACCTGCCGTCGTGGAATCACCCGGCGCAGCCATTCCGGCAGTGGATCGCCGCCCGCTGCCGGCCGCTCGACGGCGCGAATCTGCTGCAGAATGTCGCGCACCAGAGCCGGCGCGCCGAGATCGATCTCCTGCGGGTCCTGCCGGCCGGGCGCTCCTTCCCGGCGGCGAACGAACACAACGGCCGACAGGTCAGCGAACACCGGGCTCCAATCCGGACTCGACGCCAGGTGCCGGAGGAGCGGAACGGCATCGAGACTGCGCCGATGGCTCCACAGCACAGCCCCGATCCCGCGCGCCCGCACGATCGATTCGAAGCGCCGCGGGTCCTGCTGCAGCGCCAGGAAATCGGTGAACAGATCGGCATGGTGAACTTCCAGACGGCCGTCGATAAAGACCCGCCGCTGCGGGTACCAGCTCCAGGCGAGGTAGCCGCCCATCGTCATATCGTTGAGAACCTCTCCCTCGATCGAACGGCTGGCGACGAATCGGGCCGCTCCCTCGGGATAGAACCCGGGGGCCGGTCCGCTGCCAAAATAGCGCTGCGTTCCGTCCCGGGCGAAGAACCGGTTCGACACGACGTCGCCAATCAACACCAGGGCGATCACCACGGTCAATCCGGCCAGCACCGGCGTGGCCCGGCCCCGCCAACCGGCGCTCGCCGGCGCGCGGCCCGCGCGCCATCGCCGCAGGGTCGCGTCGAGCGCCGCCGCTCCCGCCGGCAACGCGACCAGCGCAAACAGTGGAATGTTGCGTCGGGCCAGCAACGCCAGAACGAGCAAGCTTCCCGCGACGAGATAATCGGCGGCGCGCAGGGCGTCGCGCCCCATGAACGCAATGAGGAGAAGCACGGCGACGAGAAGAGCGAAGGCGACCACGGCGAGGGTGATGCCGAAGCCGCTGAACGGCGCCTGAAATTCCGCAATGTTGCGCCCGTAGATGTTGCCGGTGGCGATGCGCTCCATGAACAGACGGCGCGACAGCGCCCAGGCGCCGAAGCCGTAGGGGGTGAGGAGCGACGCGGGCACCGCCGCGACGGCGGCAATCATGAGCATCCGGCCGCCGTCACCTGCCTCGGCCCCCTCCGAAGCGCGGCCGGCCCGCCGGCGCGACAGTCGATCGGCGACCAAGGTCATGAGGACCACGGCCAGGCCGACGACATAAAGCGCGTGCAGGTTGGCCCACAGAGCGATCAGCGGCGGGACGGCCAGCAGAACCCGAGGGCGCGTTCGGCCGGTCTCGAGGCAAAGAAGAAGCGCGCCGAGCAGAAGAAACGAGGCCGCTTCCGGCCGCAGGGTGAATCGCTCCTGCGCCGCCAGCACCGCCAGGAGGCCGATCGGCGCCACCGCAGCCGGTCCGGCGCGACGCAACGCCGCCAGCCCGGCGAGGCCGAAGCCCCCCGCGATCAGCGCGATCTTCAGCGCCTCGAGACCATCCCATCCCGCCACGCGATCGACCGACGCGAGTATCACCTGGAAGAGCCAGTGCAGGTCGACCCAGCCCCGCCCCTGTGAGGTGTAGGTGAAGTCATCGACGTGGGGAAACCGATGTTCCTCGAGAATCCGCTGGCCGGCGAGAAGGTGCCAGTAGTGATCGACCTCCGCCAGCTGCGTGCAGCAGAAGGCGGCGCACAGCAGGAGCACGGCAGCGAGAGCGATCCAGCCGCTCTTCATGCCTCCGCTCCCGGGCGCGCGCGGCGCGTCACCGAAAGAGAGGTATCGCCATAACGGTAGGTGCGGAGCGGGGCGAGATCCGCGTCCGGCGGAAGATCGATGGCGCGCCCGGAGCGATGCTCGAGCGCCATGACGCCGTCCGGGGCGAGAAGCACTGCGAAGCCGGTGAGCAGATCCGGCGGAAGATCGGCATCGTAAGGGGGATCGACGAAGATGATTCCAAAGCGGGAGGACCGGATCGCCAGGGCACGGATGGTGCGCTCGACCTCTCCGGCGAGAACCTCACTGCGACCGTGCCACGATCCGATGCCGATGTTCTCCTCGATAAGCCGCAGCGCCCGGCGCTCGCGCTCAGCGAAGACCACCCGGGCGGCACCCCGGCTGAGGGCCTCGATTCCGACCGCACCGGTGCCCGCGAACGCATCGAGAAACAAAGACTCCTCCACCCGGGCCGCGAGGATATCGAACAACGCCTCGCGCACCTGGTCGGAGGTCGGCCGCAATCGCAGGCCCCGCGGCCCCTTGAGCCGGCGACCCCGAGCCTCTCCGCCGGTGAGCTTCACCGTCCTCCCTGAAGCACTCCCCCGGCCGGGCGGCGGGTGTTCGAGATGGTGGCCCCGCCGGCCCGCAGAGGGGTGTGGATTATACACCGCAGCCCCCGCGCCGCCGTTCTTGACTTGGGCCGATCGGCCCGGTACGATCTCTCTATTAAGTCCATGATGGGCTTGGGGATTTGATGGCACCCGGCGGGGTCGCCCGTCACACGAGGATACCCGTAATCTTGATTCGGAAAGCCGGCACCAAAGCGGCGGTCTTCTCCGCCGGCCATACCCTGCTTTGCCTGCTGATCTCCTTCCTCGCGCCGCCCGGCGACGGCCATGCCGCTCTGCTCGAACTGCGGCCCGGGCCGATCGAGCTGCCTCACTATGTGGCGGCGGCCGACCTCGACCGGGACGGCTTTCAGGATTTGATCATCGCCAATTTTCAGGGCGGGCCCCTCGATCTGCTGATGAATCAGAAGGACGGGACCTTCGCGCCCCACGAAACCTCGCCGGTGAGCGTCGGTATCGCCTCCTTCAACAACCCGAGCTCGGGCCCGCTGATCGTCCTGGTCAGCGACCTCAACCCGGAAGACGTCGACAGCGACACCGTCGCCAACGCCGCCGACAACTGTCCCAACTTGCCGAACGTCGATCAGACCGACCTCGACACCGCGGAGGGGCTCGATGGCATCTGCGGCACCGCCGACGACAACATCCCGCTGTACGGGCCCGACATGCTGTGCGGCACCGCGGACGACCTGACCGGCAGCAGCGGCATCGGTAACGCCTGCCGCCTCCTCGAGGACACCGATGACGACGGCATCCCCGACACCCCGTTCGACAGTGACGGTGACGGTGTGCTCGACTACGACCCGGCGTCGAATACGCTCGACAACTGCCCGCTGACCCCCAACCCCGGCCAGGAAGATACCGAGACGGCCGCCGGACCGGACGGCTTCTGCGGAGCGGCCGGGCCGGATGGGGCGTGCGGCACCGCGGACGACGACATGAGCCTGTTCGGCATGGATGGCGTGTGTGGGACGTCCGATGACCTGCCGGGGACTGACGACAACCCATTGCTCAATGGCCCTGACGGCATCTGCGAAACAACCGCCGATAACCAGGTCGGCGACGGCGTCGGGGACGCCTGCCCGCTCAGCCCCGACCTCGTCATCCTGGAGAATTCCGTTGGTCTCACCTCCCCTCTCGGCATCGTCCGCGTCAGGGTCAATGACGGATCGGGAGGGATGGTCAGCCGCCCCTCCCTGCTGACCGGCCTGCAGCCGGTGTCGATCCTGCTGGAAGATTTCGATGGTGACGGCTTCCCGGACACGGTGATCTCGAGCTCCGATTCGGGTGCGTTGCAGCTTTTCCCGGGCGGCGCCGGCGGTAATTTTCAGCCCCAGGTGATCCTGGAAAGCCGCGAGAACCCGCAGGGCGTCGCCGCCGGCGACTTCAACGGCGACGGTGATGTCGACCTCGTGGTGGCCCAGGGGTGCGACCACTCTCTCGGTGTCTATCTGAACGATGGCAGCGGCCTGCCGACCACCCAGACCGCTTTCGTTTCCACCGATACGCCGCCGCCTCTGTTGATACAACCGAACCTCCTGGTCGCCGGCGACTTCGATGGTGACGGTGATGCCGATCTCGTGGTGCTCGGCTTCGAGGGGGAACGCACCTGCATTAACCCCGGCGGATGGCGCAACGGGCTCTGCTGCACGACCGATGCTGACTGCGATGATCCCGACGACCCGGCCGACGACCCCACCAATAAGTGCACAGCGGGAGGGTCCGATCAGGGGATCGTGCAGGTATTCCTCGGCACCTTCCTATGCTCCGGCGGTCCGAACGACGGCAGCTCCTGCAGCATCGCGGACGATTGCGCCGACACTCCGCCCGATCCCGCGACCGACGGCATCTGCGTCACGCTGGATCCAAGCCCCGCCGCCAGCTTCCTTCTCGGCGCCGGGGAGCGGGCGACCGCCGCCCTCCTCGAGGATTTCGACGGGGACGGGACGTGCGGAGGATTCGAGACGGGAAATTGTGACACCGGCGGGACCGATACCTGCCTCAACGCCGCGGCGTCCGGCGAGCCATGCACGATCGACGCCGGCTGCGACCGGGCCGTGTGCAGCGCCGGCCCCCTCCTCGGGGTGGCCTGCCAGCAGGACCGCGATTGCTCCCCCGACGATCTGGCGATCACGATTTGCCCTGTACCGGCCGACCCGGACGACAGCCCCTGCAGCCGCTCCGCCGGGGGGAACGGCCGCGTCTCCATCTATCCCGGCCTGGGTAACGGCTCATTCGCTCAGCCGCCGGCCGACATCACCGGATTCGTGCTGCCGATTTCCCTGACGCCGTTCGACCTTGATCCGTCAGCCGGCGCCCTGCCCGATCTCGCGGTCCTCGATCGCGACGTGCAGCGGACCATCCTGTTCGACAACGACGACATCGCCGGCAGCGCATCGTTCACGACCGCCCCCACGAGCCCCGCCTCGGCATGGAAAGCGAGCCGCGCGCTAGAGCTCCAGGGCATCGATCTCTCGGTCGGCGTCGATCTCGTGCTGCTGCAGGGCACGCCTCCGCGCCTCGATACGTTGTCCGGTATCGGCAACGGGTTCTTCCGTTCGCTTCCCTCGCTGCCGCTCGAAGGCCCCGCGTCGGGATCCGATCTGCTGCTGGCCGATCTGCGGGACGACGACCGGACGGACCTGGTGGTCCTCGACACCTCGGATCCCGCCAGCGGCCGCCTGACCGTGGTGCTCAACACCCTGCTCGGCGTGCTGGAAGAGATTGACACGGTCACCGTTCCGGGGGGGTTCACCAGCGCCAGTGCGGGCAGCCTCGTCACCGACATTTCGGACTACGATCGCGACGGCGTGCCGAACCTGATCGACAACTGCCCGACCCGCTACAACCCGCCGCTCTGCACGGTGACCGATCCCTCCTGCAGGGCCGGCATCGCCTGCGACGACACGACGCAGGCGCCGACCGATTGCGCCAGGACCGACCCGGCGACGGCGCAGTGCGACAGCGACGGCAACGGCATCGGTGATCATTGCCAGGTCCTCAATAGCTCGTGCGGATTCATCGACTCCGACTTCGACCTTGTCCTCGACTACAACTCGACCGCCATCGTCCTCATCAGCAGCGGCGTGGCCGACTTCGATCGGGACGGCGTCGCCAACAGCGTCGACAACTGCCCCAACCTCTCCAACTTCACCCAGACCGACGCCAACCTCAATGACATCGGTGACGCCTGCGAGATCCCGCTGGAGCTGGAGACGGGGACGTGCAACACGACAATCGGTGCGTGCAGCTTCCCGGCGGAGATCGCCGGAAATCCCTGCGCGGCCGACAGCGACTGCGTGACGAGCACCTGCACCGGCGCCTCCGACACGGACAACGATGGCGTCTGCGACTACGATCCCCGAGCGCTGCTGCCGCCGCCTGATTTCGACTTCAACATCGTCGCGGCCCTCGACAATTGTCCCGGCGTTCCCAATCCGCGCCGCTGCTCGGACGATCTGACGATCCTCTGCGCCGACGACCTCGACTGCGGGCCGGGAGGGGTCTGCGCTCAGCCGGACACCGACGGCGATCACGTCGGCAATGCCTGCGTCATCAAAGCCGCGCTCGACAATTGCCCCTTTTTCTTCAATCCCAGCCAGGAAGACGCCGACGACGACGGGGTGGGCGACGGCTGCGCGCTGCCGGTCGAGGACGTGGTGGTCGTCAATCCGCCGGCCGGCACCATCATCCCGTTCACCGGGGACGGCTCCGGCGGCCTGTTCCCGGGCGCCCTGCCTCCCTTCACCGGCTTTTCGACCCCGTCCTCGGCGCTGGTCGGCAACTTCAGCCTCAAATGCACCGGCCTGTTCAACGACATATGCCTCACCGCCACCACCCCCGATGTCCTGGTGGCGGAAACGGTCGTGGTCGGCAATCCGAACGATGATCGGCTCACCCTGCTGCGCGGCGACGGCTCCGGCGACTTCAGCACGGGGGCCTGCGACACCAGCGGATTCTGTGACCTCGGGACCTGCCTGACGCCGGTCGCTGCGGCCGGAGACGCCTGCACCGGCGACGCCGACTGCCACCGCTGCGATGCCAGCAACCCGGGGAGCGCGGGAACCCCCTGCCTCGCCGGCGTCGACTGCCGCTTCCCGGTTCCCTCGCCGACACAGGGCGATCCGAACGGGATGCAGTTCGTCGTCGAGCAGCCGGTCTGTCCCTCGCCCCAGGATCCGGCCCGGCCCCTGCTCACCTTCGACAATGACGCCGCCAGCAACCTGATCGCAGTGTCGCAGCCGGCGACGTCGACGCTCGGCATCTTCCTGCCGAGCAACCAGGCCCTGGTCGGCGTTTGCATCGGCGGTCCGTTCGCCGGTCAGATCTGCGCCGAGGAGATCGATTGCGAAGATTTTCTCGACCCGACGAACAACGGTATCTGCACCGCCGGCGTCGATCCTTCGCTCGTCCCGCCGCCCGGCCACCCGGCGGCCCTGCCGGTGCCGGGTCCGCTCACGGCGTTTGCGCTCGACGACATGAACAACGACGGTATCTCCGATATCGTGGCGCTGAGCTCAGGAGACGGCGATCCGGCGACCCCCAATCTGACCATCTACATGGGGATCGGCAACGGCCTCTTCTACACCGACCCGACGCTCAATCCGGCCGACGTTCCGGACGGGGCGACCCTGCTGGCCACCAACAACATCAACCTGGCGACCGACCTCTTCCTACCCGAGGTGTCGCTGTTCTATCCGCCCGAGGATGCCGACGGGGACGGCATGCTCGACCCGGGAGAGGACCGCAACGGCAACGGCGTGCTCGACGGCGACGCAGGTCCAATCGTGCTCACCAATATCCTGAACGAGCGCGCCGATTTCGACGGTTCGGGACGCATCGACGGATTCGACCTGGTGACCCTCGCTCGCTCGTTCGGAGCGGTGCGCGGAGAGGATTTCTCGCTGGTCGAGATCGACGGGCTGCTGCAATTCGCCCAGACCGGTCAGGGTGACTGCGCCCTGGGCCCCAATGACGGATTGCCCTGCACGGCCGACCTCGACTGTCCCGGCGGCGCCTGCACCAATCTGTTCCGCCGGGTGCTCGACAATACCGCCGGCTCGACCGTCGGAACCGATCTTCCGAACCAGGGGGGCCTCTGCAACCTCACCCACGATCCGATGACGGTGCATCCGACGACCGGCGAGGTCCTTTACGGCCTCACGATCGACATCAACCTCGACGGCCTGATCGACGGCGTCGACCTGGCCATTATGGCGAGCCTGTTTGGCCGGGAGCTTTGAGCCGCGCTAATACCCTGCCTCGGCGGGATACATGTTGTAAAAGAAGCAGTAGGTCACTCCCTCGCTGTCGCGGGGAAAATGGGGTGGCAGCGGCGGGAGATCGTCGGTCGCCCTGATCGCCCCGGTCGCGGCCCGGGTAAACGGCGGAATCTGCGACGGGCGAACCCGCTGGATTTCCGCAATCGAGCCGTCCCGCTCGATGACGAACCGCAGACAGGCGTATCCCCGCACGCCGTTCCGGGCCGCCAGCGGAATGCGATCGAGCCAGTTGCTCAGCACCTTGGCGTGCAGGATGCGGGCGTAGTCGCCCCAGGGGAAATCCTGCGTGTCGAACGACATCGTGCCGTAGGTCCCCTGCCGCAGATACGCTGGATTGTGAAAGGTGAACTTGAACTCCTGGGACGACACGTCGGCCAGCGCCTGGCGCAGCTTCTCCTGCGGATCGACCCGGGCGGGCGCCGGGCGTCCATTGCCTGACGCGCCCCCGGTCGCGCCCCCGCCCTCGTCCCGCACCGCACCAAACCCCTTCCCGGCGGAGGCGCTCCGGGTCCCGGGCGCCCCGTCCTCGCCGGTCGCCTCCTCATCCCCAGGGCCTTCGTCCGTCCCGTACCGGTCGGTTGCACCGATGAGGTCGTCCGTCGATTCCATCCCCGGCTCGCCCTCGCTCACCAGCACATCCTTCTCCCCCTCCATCGAGCTGCCCGGCTCCTCACGCCCCTCGGGGCGGTTGGGATCCGGCTTCACCCGCTCGAGGCTGTCTCCCTCGGAATGGGGATCGATCGAGAATTCCCCGGCGTCGGGAGGAGTCTCCATCTCCTGCCGGGCAATGCGATTGGCGTCCGACAGCAGCAGCGCATCCGGATTGCGTTCAACCGGCGTATCATCCGGCACTCGCACGTAGGCAAATTTGAGCGGGATCGGGGGCGTCTCCGGCTCCGCCTGCGCAGCCTCGGCCGCGGCGGCCTCCGCCGACTCCTCGGCCGGCACCGGCACGACTGCGCGGGGCCGGGGCACGAGCAGCGCCATCAGCGGCTCGGGTAACCGTCCAGGCACCACCAACAGCAGGACGAGGATCAGGAGATGAACTCCCACGGAGGCGAAGATCGCTTCCGCGCGGGTCAGCTTGGGTGCCTGCTCCTGCGGCGGCTCATGCAGCGAGAGAAGTCCCATCCGATCCTTTCAATGCCGGCCCTGACACGGGTCGACCGGTGGCGACTCAGAGGCGAGCAGCGATCGCGTGGAATTCACGCCGTACCGAGTGCATGTCGAGCGGCCGGTAGTGGGGGTGCACGCGGTTGGTCAGCAAGATGTAGATGCGCTCCGCCTCCGGATCGATCCACAGAGATGTTCCCGTGAAGCCGGTGTGCCCGAACGACAGCGGCGGCAGCGCGCTCCCGGCCGACGCTCCGCGGGTCGAGGCGACCTGGAACCCGACCGCCCGCTCTTCCGCCAGCCCCGGTGTGGCGCTGCGGCAGAGCAGCCGCCGCTCCTCCGGGCGCAACAGGCCCGGCGCCGTATCGAGCAGGGCCACGGCCAGCGCATGCACCGCCCGGGCGGTGCCAAACAGGCCGGCGTTCCCGGCCACTCCGCCGAGGGTTCGGGCGTTGGTATCGTGCACTTCCCCCCAGATGATTTCGGTTCGCCAGTCATTGTATCCTGCCCCCTGGGCGGCGGCGAGGCTGCGCTCCCTGCGGTTTCCCTTCTCCGTCGCCGCAGAGCGCGTGCGCTGCGATGCAGACGGTCGATACAGGAGATCGCTGACGCCGAGCGGCCGGGCGATCCGCTCCTCGAACAGCTGATCCAGCGTGCCTCCCCCCGCCACCTCGAGGGCGAATCCGGCGAGGATGAAACCAAGGCAGGAATAGATCACGCCGGTTCGCGGTGCGTAGGCGAGCGCAACCCGGCGCAGCCAGTCGACGCGGCCTTCCCGATCATGCGCATGCAGGTAGAGCGGTCTCCAATCCGGCAGGCCCGAGCGGTGGGTCAGAAGGTCCATGAGCGTGATGCCGTCACGCTCGTCGGATGCGTGCCAATCCGGCAGATGCCGCGCCAGGGGATCTTCGAGCGACAGCAGCCCGTCGCGCTGCAGCAGCACAGCAAGGAGCCCGGTGGACAGCGGTTTGCTCAGCGATGCAAGGTCGTACAGCGTCTCGGGCCGCGCCGCGATCTCCCGCGGCTCCACGACGGCCCGCCCGAGCGCTCCCTCGGCGAGGACGCGGTCCCCCGCCGCGACCAGATAGCTCGCTCCAGGGAAGAATCCTGCGGCGATCCGATCAGCGAGAAACCGTTCAATGGCGGATGCGGACATCGGCGCAACTCCCCGTCTACCGTCCGCGATCGATCTGGTCGACCACCTGGTGGGCGGCGCGCAGCGCCTCCAGCCCTTCGCGGGCCGTGACGCATCGTTCGTTTTCCCCGCGCACCGCGCGGATGAACGACCGCAATTCGACCAACAGCGGTTCCTCCGGCCGCACCTCGACCGGGTCACGCACGATCTCCGGGCGCCCCCCAGAACTCCGCAGCGCGTAGGCCACCACCTCCTGCTGCGCATAATCGATCGAGGTGTAGGAAGCCGCCTCGAAGATCCTCAGCTTACGCACGCGGTCGGCGCTGATGCGGCTGGCGGTGACGTTGGCAACGCAGCCGTTGGCGAATCGCAGGCGCGCGTTGGCGATGTCGACCTTGTCGGTGAGCGCATGGACGCCCACGGCATCGACCGTCACCAGCGGAGACGGAACGAGGCTGAGAATAACGTCGAGATCATGAATCATCAGATCGAGCACCACGTCGACGTCGGTGCTGCGGGCGGTGAAGACGCCAAGGCGGTGGGCCTCGATGAAGCGGGGGTCGCGCGCGCGCGCGGCCACCGCCCTGACCGCCGGATTGAATCGCTCGGTATGGCCGACGCACAGCAATCGCCCGGTGCGCTCAGCCTCCACCAGCATCGCTTCCGCTTCCTCCAGCCGCGCCGCCATCGGTTTTTCCACCAGGACCGCCCAGCCGCGCGCCAGGCAGTCGGAGACCACCGAGGCGTGATCCGAGGTCGGCACCGCCACCGTGATCGCCTCGATTCCGGCATCGAGATCGGCATGATCCGTGAGGGCGGTGACGCCGTGCTGGGCTCCGATCTCGCTCGCGCGCGTGGCGTCACGATCGACGACGGCGACCAGACGGGCTTCGGGAAGCGTCGCCAGGATGCGGGCATGGTGCTGCCCCAGGCTGCCGACGCCGATGACCGCCACGCGCACCCTCTCCGGCGACGGTGGGCCCGATGCGCTCAGCGGATCACCCCGCGCACGCTTGCCTTAATGAAGGTGAGAAGTTGCTCGACTTCGCGCTGCCCGGCCGACTCGTCGCGCACCTTCTCCATCGCGGCATCGAGCGACACGTGCGATCGGAATAGCGTGCGGTAGGCGCGGCGCAAAGAGCGGATCGCCTCTTCCGTGAACTGATTCCGTTGCAGGCCGATGACGTTGATTCCGTGGCTGTGCGCCCTGTTCCCCACCGTCAGGACGAACGGCATCGCATCCTGCGTAATGACGGAATAGCCGCCGATGTAGGCGAACGCTCCGACCCGGCAGAACTGATGCACTCCCGAGAAGGCACCGATGGTGGCGCCCTGCTCGATGGTCACGTGGCCGGCCAGGGTGGCCGCGTTGGCGAAGATGACCTGGTCGCCCACCATGCAGTCATGAGCGACGTGCGTCCCGGCCATCAGCAGATTGTGCGAGCCGATGCGGGTCACTCCGCCGCCGCCGATCGTACCCCGGTGGACCGTGACTCCCTCGCGGAAGGTGTTGGCGTCTCCGATCTCCAGCACGGTCCGTTCGCCGCGGAACTTGAGATCCTGCGGCTCCATACCAATACTGGCGAAAGGAAAAACCCGGTTGCGCTCGCCGAGCGTCGTCGGCCCCTGAATCACGGCGTGAGGATGGATGACGCACTCGGACCCGATCGCCACATCGGCGCCGATGATGCTGTAAGCGCCGACGGTCGTCCCCTCGCCGATGCGGGCGCCGGCATCGACCTGCGCGGTTGGATGGATCCCGGCGCCGCTCATGGCGTCCTGGAGGCCGGCCCACCGCCGGTCGCAGTCCGATCGACCATGGTCGAGAACATTTCCGCCTCCGCCGCCAGCGCGTCCCCCACATAGGCCTCGCCCCGCAGCCGGGCGGAGCGCGAGCGCAGCTTCAATACCGCGACCTCGAAACGCAGCTGGTCACCCGGAACCACCGGCCGGCGGAATTTCGCCCTGTCGATACCGGCGAAATAGACGAGCTTCCCGTGGCGGTCCGGCATATCGGCGAGCAGCAGGATCGCACCGACCTGGGCCATCGCTTCGACGATGAGGACGCCCGGCATGACCGGATGGCCGGGAAAGTGCCCCTGGAAGAATGGCTCGTTGAAGGTGACGTTCTTGATCCCGATGATCTTACGCCCCGGATCCCGGGACACGATCCGATCCACCAGGAGGAGCGGGTAACGGTGCGGCAGAACGTCCAGGATTCCCTGAATGTCCAGGCCGAGGCCTTGTTGTTCCATGCAGCCTTCCTCCACGCTGACTATTTCGTGCGCGCCCGACGCCCCCGCGTGATCCCGCGCCCCGGGCGCTCACGGACGGCCGCCTTGGATCCGCGGCCGCCGGACAGCGCCTCTTCCAGCCGGGCCACGCGCCGCAGCAGTTGCGGAAGACGGGTGGCGGCCGCCTGAGTCCGCTTCCAGTCCCGGTGATCGATCGCCGGATGTCCAAGGACGAACGAGCCGCCCGCCAGGTCCCTGAGAACCGCCGACTTGGCCCCGATGACGGCGCCATCGCCGATCGTCAGATGGCCGGCCGCACCCGACTGACCCGCCACGATAACCCCGCGGCCGAGACGCGTGCTGCCGGCAATTCCGGACTGCGCGACGAGCACGGAGCCTTCACCGATCGTGACATTGTGCGCAATCTGCACGAGATTGTCGATCTTCGTTCCCGTTCCGATCTCCGTGCTTCCGAAGGTGGCCCGGTCGATCGTGGTGCAGGCTCCGATCTCGACGTCATCCCCCACGACCACGTTGCCGACCTGCGGGATCTTTTCCCGTCGATCCCCGCTCTCGGCGTAACCGAACCCGTCACTGCCGATAACGCAACCCGCGTGAACGATCACCCTGGCGCCCAGAACCACGCCCTCATAGATCACGACGCCGGGGTGCAGCACTGCGCCGGGGCCGACCCGGACCCGATCGCCGATGACCACTCCGGGCAGCAGAACAGCCGCTTCCTCGATTGCGCAGTCACGCCCCACGACCACAAACGGGGCGATCGAAACGCCTTTCCCCAGCGATGTTCCCCTCCCGATGATCGCGTGCTCGTTCACACCCGGCTCGTAACAGACCGGCGGAAAGAAGATCTGCATCGCCGATGCCAGGGCGGCATAGGGATTGGCGACCTGAATCAGGTTGTGCCCGGGAAGGTCGTCGGTTGGGCTGGCCAGCAGGCAGGCGGCCCGCGACTCCAGGGCGGCGCCCCGGTAACGCGGGTTGGCGACGAAGCTCAAATCATCGGGACCGGCCTGGTCGAGCGGCTTGATCCCGGTGATGGTGCGGCCGCCGTCCCCCTTCACCACGCCGCCCAGGCGCGACGCAATCTCCTCCAGAGTATAGGTGGTCACTGGTGCGCCACTCCCCGGCCGAGTCAGCGGTCGGACGGCCGCCACCCTCCCGGCGCCCGATCAGGGTGCATTCGAGGCCGACGCGGGAGGAACCTTGTGCATCTGATCGAACCGGGCGATCAGCCTCTCCGTGATGTCGATACTGGCGGCGTTGTAATCGATCACGCCCTTGTTCAGGATGAGCGTATAGGTGCTCTCCTCGCCGAAGACATCGAGCGTCCGGATCAACATCTCCTGGAAGCGGGTCTGAACGTCGGCGAGCTGCGACCTCATCTCGCGGGTGGCGTCTTCGTTCAATCGATCCAGCTCGGTCTTCTTGTCAAGGATGTCTTTCTGCATCTGCTGGATGCGTCTTTCGTTGAGGCTCGCCTGCTGCTGCCGCAACTGGTCCCGCAACCCCTCGAGATCGGCCTGCTTCCTGTCGATGTCGGCCTGCAGCCGATTACGGGCAGCCGACAGATCGGCGTTGTATTTCTTGCCGACCTCGGTTTCCCGCCAGATGAGCTCCGGGTCGAACACTCCGATGCGGAGCGTTTCTTCCTGCGCGCTGGCGGCGGCCGGCGCCAAGAGCAGTGTCAACCCGAGGGTGGCATAGAGAATCCTTCGCAGCATCCATATCTCCCAGAGAATACATGACTATCCCTTGAATATATCACACTGGTCGGGTCCCTGACAGGGCCCCGGGTGCGGGCCCGGGAGAGCCTGTCCGGGTATTCCGCCGGGCCGCGCGCCCGGGTCTTGTGCGTCGCAGGCAAGACGCCTGGAAGAGGCGATGAGTGCCCACCGGCGCCGACACACGACGCCGTCTGCGGCCGCAACCCCATGCGCCCAGAGGATTCTGACGTGGCTCGACGCACTGCCCGGACAGACACTAGTCAGAAGGTGGTGCCGATGCTGAAGATGAAGTTGGCGGAATCCTGACCCGGCAGGGGGTCCTGGATGATGGCGTAAATAAGACGCAGCGGCGCCTGGAAGACCGGCAGGTAGAACCGCATCTCGAGGCCGTAATCGACTCTCATGTCATCGAAGCGGATCGACTCGCTTTCGTCGAAAGCGTTGCCGGCATCGTAGAAGACGGCAAACTCGACCGTGTCCGAGAGCGGTATGGAGTATTCCAGGTTGAGCAGAACGAACTGGTTTCCACCCGGGAAGAAGCTGCCGAATATCCCGTCCAGGTTGGTGTCCTCTCCGCTGTCGAGCCGGCAGTTGCCATTGTCTCCCTCGCCGAGATTGAGATCGCGGACGCCGTTCATGTTGAAGTCGTCGGCCACGCAAAACGGCGTGAAGAATCCGTCTGGAGTATCCTCGCCGAGCTGCAGGATACCGTCTCCGTTGAGATCCTCGCTGTCCAGGATCCCGTTGCCGTTGGCATCCTCACCAGGATCGAGGATGCCGTTGTTATTAATGTCCTCGGTATCGAGCAGGAAGTTGTTGTTGGTATCCTCAGTCGGATCGAGAACGCAATTGCCGCGATCCACCTCGCCCGGGAGATCCTGGACCCCATTGCCGTTGAGATCTTCGCACGGCTGGAAGATTCCGTCCGGGCTGGTGTCCTCGGGCAGATCGATAAAGCCGTTGCCGTTCACGTCGACGTCGCGCCGCTCGGGACCGACCGATCGGGTGGGGAAGGCGCGCAGAGTTCTCTCCCCGCCAAGGAAGAAGCGCTCGAAGTCCGGGACCCGGTTGTCGCCGATCGGATCGACGCGGCCATACGAAACATTGACGGCGAGGTAATGCTTGCGGAGCAGGCCCGGGAAGTAAACGGTCGCGTCCTGCCGGAATTTCCAGAAGTTGTTGTCTCCCCCGAGACCACCACCGGCGTATTCCAGGCTGGAGACCAGGCGCATGCCGCGGGTCGGGCGGAAGAAACTGTTCCGCGTATCGAACGAAAAAATATTGGTGATGCTGCTGGTGGTCGTCTCGCTGGCGATGAAGCCCGGCTGGGTTGGATTGAAATTAATCTTTTCGAGACCATAGATCATGTCGAGCCGGCTGAAATTCCCCAGAATGCGTCCCAGGATGATCCGGCCCCCGGTGCCGTCGCGATTAAAGCCGCTGAATTCGGTCTGCTGGTTGAACAGCGAGAATCCAAGTGTCCACGGCTTGCCGAGGAACCACGGCTCGGTGAAATTGAGGGAGTAACGGCTTGCCCGCGCACCGGCGGTGATGAAGACGGAGAGAATCTCTCCGCGGCCGAGAAAATTCCGCGTCGAGTAGGAGCCCTGGAAGAACCCGCCGTCGATGCCCGACACGCCCCCCCCGACCTGTATCTCGTTGCGATTCGACTCGATCCCCTGCACCTCGATGTTCAACCGGTCTGAGTCCGGGTTCGCCTGCACCAACGGCTCGCCGCCCGCCTGCCAGTAGCCCAGTTGAGCGATCTTGCGCAACCCGAGCCGCATGACGCGCACATTGAAGAGATCTTCCTCGGTCAGCCTCATCTCGCGGCGCAGCACCTTGTCGCGCGTCGTGGTGTTGCCGGAGAACTCGATGCGATCGACGAAGTATTGCTTGTCCTCGGTGATCTCGAGACTCAGGTCGGCGATGCCGTCCTTCCTGCTCACCTGCGGATCGACCGAGACATAGAAATAGCCCCGCTCGCCATAATCGTCCTCGAGCCGGCGAGTGCCAAACTTGAGAGCGCTGTCGTTGAAGACCATACCGGTACGCAGCGGCAGACGCGCCATCACCTCCGTGTCACTGAAGATGGTGTTCCCCTCAATCCCGATCTCTCCGACGCGGTACTGAACTCCCTCGTCGACCGGTACGGTGAGGTAAATCCACTTCTTTTTCTTCTTGGCCTTCTTCTTCTCTTCTTTTGCCTGCTTCTTCAGCCGCGTCTTGCGCTCCTTCTCGGTCTCTCCCGGAGGGGGCGGCGGCTCTTCACGCGAGTCATCCCAGAAATCGTCCTCTTCGTCCTCCAGCTCGGCGACCTCCGCATCGACCGCCTCGCCGCGCTCGCGCCGTTTCACCTCCGATTCGAGTTCCACCACCTCCGGCTCGAGTTTCATGTCGAGATAGCCCTGGCGGCGATAGGCCGTCCTGATGCTTTCAGCATCCTGGTCGAGCTTGGCGGGGTGATAGAGCGGCTTGCTGCTGGCCCACGAGGTGAGCCAGAACGCCTCCTTGGTCAGCTTGAGCATCTTGCGCAGCTGGCGGTCGCTGTAAATCGAGTTACCGACGAAATCGATCTTCTTGATTTTCGTCTTCGCTCCTTCGCGGATGTGGAAGGTGATCTGACGCTGTCCCTTGTGCACCGGGGTGAGGCGCGCCCGGACCTTGGCCTCGAGAAAGCCTTTTTCGCCCAGCAGGTGCTCGATCGCCGACTCGGCCTTGCGCAGGACTGAGAAATCGACCGGCTGGCCGCGCCGCACGTCGGCGTCGGCCTCCGAGAGCCGTTCGAGAATGCCAGTCTCGGTGACCGCTTTCATGCCGGTGTATTCCACGCCCCCGATGATCGGGCGGTCCCGAACGTGAAAAATGAGATCGACCTTGCCGGACGAACGACGGCGGGATTCCACGCTGATGTCGTCGAACAGGCTCAGATCCCACATCCGCCGGAACTCCTTGCGGATCACCTGCTCATCGTACTCATCCCCCGGCTTGATTCTCAAATTGTTATAGAACGCCGTATCGGAGACCCGGGCGTTGCCGTCGACAACGATTTCGCCGATGACGGCGGGACCCGCCTCATCCCGGTCCACGAAAGGGTCGGCCGGCGGCGCAGCCTCTTCACCGGAGGCTTCCGGCTGGACCGTTCCGGGGGTCTGAGCGGATCCTTCCTGCGCGGGCGCTTCGACGGCCTCATGGCTGGCGGGCGGCGGGGGAGGCTCCTGGGCGATACCGGTTGCCGCCGGGCCGAGGGCGAGCAGGAGACCGGCTACAAGAAAGTTCAACTTACGAATCAGGGCCATCGCGTCAACACCGGTGGGCGCGCCGTCCAGGTTCCCGGGTTGGGAGACACCCTCAGCGCGTGATTCCAATCGGCTCCCGAAACGCCAGCCTTTCCTGATCCACGAAGATTTCGATCTCTCCGTGTTCGGGAAGCTTCCCGAGAATGAGGCTTTCCGACAGGACATCCTCAACGTTCTTCTGAATGGCACGGCGGAGCGGGCGCGCGCCGTAGGAACGGTCGCCGCAGGTGCGGTCGATGAGCCAGCGATAGGCCTCGTCGGTCAAGGTCAGCCGATATCCCTTCTCGGCCAGGCTGGCATTCAACTGACGGATCATAAGTCGCGAAATGCCGAGCAGATCATCGTCGGTCAGTGCGTCGAACACGATAATCTCGTCGACACGGTTGATGAATTCCGGATTGAAAGTCGACTTCAGCTCCTTGAGCACGAGTTCACGACGTTCCTGATACTCGATGTCCCGATCCCCGGGATTGAGAAATCCCATGCGGTTCGATTTCTGGATCAAGTGTGATCCGATGTTGGACGTCATGACTAGGAGCCCGTTCTTGAAGTCAATAGTGTCGCCGAATGCATCGGTAACCTGGCCGTCCTCCATGACCTGCAGCAGGATGTTGAGGACGTCCGGGTGGGCTTTTTCGATCTCGTCCAGCAGCAGCACGCTGTACGGCTTTCTCTTGATGCGCTCGGTCAGCTGCCCCCCCTCCTCGTAGCCGACGTAGCCGGGGGGCGATCCGATCATCTTGGCGATGGCGTGCCTCTCCATGTATTCCGACATGTCGAATCGGATGAGCGCCCTCTCGTCCCCGAACAGGAACTCGGCCAGACCCCTGGCAACCTCGGTCTTCCCCACTCCGGTCGGGCCAAGAAAGATGAACGAGCCGGCGGGCCGGTGGGGATTCTTCAGCCCCGCGCGCGCGCGGCGAGTGGCGCGCGCCAGGGCTGCGACGGCAGCGTCCTGGCCGACGATTCTCCGGTGCATCAATTCTTCCATTTTCAGCAGCCTCTCCGCCTCTTCCTGCTTCACGGACGCAATCGGAATGCCGGTCCACTTGGAGATCACTTCCTCGATATCCTCCTTGCCGACCTCCTGCACCGTGCGCTTCTCGATCTCCTCCCGCTGGCGGTACTCTTCGTACTTCTTCCTGAGCTCGATCTCCTCGTCGTGCTGCTGCACCGCCTTCTCGAAGTCCTTGCGGAAGAGAAAACTCTTCATGCTGCTGACGGCACGCTCGATGTTGCGCTCGACATCACGGATTTCCCGGTAATTCATGCGCCGGCGCAGCTTCACCCGCGCTCCGGCCTCATCGATGACGTCGATCGCCTTGTCGGGGAGGAACCGATCGGTGATGTAACGGTTCGACATCACCACCGCAGCCCGCAGAGAGGCACCGCTGTAACGGACCTGGTGAAACTGCTCGTAGCGCTCCTTCACCCCCTGCAGGATGGCAATCGTCTCCTCTTCCCCCGGAGGATGGAGCCGAATCGGCTGGAAACGACGGACGAGCGCCCGGTCCCTCTCGATATACCGATGGTAGTCCTTCGGCGTGGTGGCCCCGATACACTGCACCTCGCCCCGCGACAGCGCCGGCTTGATGATGCTCGCCGCGTCGAGGGAGCCCTCCGCCGAACCGGCGCCGATCAGCGAATGGATTTCGTCAATGAAGATGATGACGTCGTCGCTACCGACGATCTCGGAGATGATCCCCTTGAGCCGCTCCTCAAACTGTCCCCGGTACTTGGTACCGGCCACGATGAGGCACAGGTCGAGCGCCAGAATTCGCTTGCGGGCGAGCGACACCGGGACGTTACCTTCGGCGATCTGCTGCGCCAGTCCCTCGACCAGCGCCGTTTTGCCGACACCCGGCTCGCCGAGCAGGACGATGTTGTTCTTCCGGCGGCGCGACAGCACCTGGATCATGCGCTGCATTTCGCCCTCGCGCCCGATCAGCGGATCGAAGGCCTGTCGCACGGCCATCTCGGAGAGATCGCGCCCGAACTCATCGAGGAACGGGGTTTCCTTGACCTTCCTGGGGAGGGAGCGCTGCTTCCACACGGCGACGGTATCTTCGCGCAGCGCGTAGAGCCGCATCCCTTTTTCGCTCAGCATCCGCCCCGCTGCCGAATCCTCCACCCGCAGCACGCCGAGCAGAATGTGCTCATCGCTCACGTAGGGGTGGAGCAGCCGATCAGCTTCTTCTTCGGCGCAAGCGAGGATCTTCTTGACTTCCTCGCTGAACGGGATCTCAATCGGGGTCACCGGCTTCTCACCGCTCGGCCCGCGCGCTTCGAGCTCTTCCCTCAGAAGCTCGACGTTGACGCCCGCTCTCTGGAAGAGCTCCTGGACGAACGCGTCCCCTTCTTTGAGCACCCCGAGGAGAAGGTGCTCCGAGGTGATCACCTCGCTGCCCATCTGGCTCGCCTCATAGCGGGCGAGGAACAGGATCTTCTTGGCCTTCTCGGTGTACTTCTCGAACATGCGATCCCCGGCGCCTGACCCGCATGGACGCTTTAGCCGCCTTCGCCTGATCGTTTATTTACGGTAGCGGGAACCTGCTCGGCACCAGCCAGCGCATTGTACGGTGCCCCCTTCAGGGCGTCAAGAAACCGCGCTCCATGACCAGCACGCGATCGCACCGACTCGCCAGTCTGGCGCTGTGAGTAACGAGGAGAGTCGTCATTTTACGCCTGCGGTGCAGATCCAGCAGCAAGCTGAACACCGCTTCCGCATTGCGCTTGTCGAGGTTCCCGGTCGGTTCGTCGGCGAGCAGCAGGGCCGGGCCTGCGGCCAGCGCCCGGGCGATTGCGACCCGCTGCTGCTCCCCGCCCGACAGTTCCGCCGGACGCCTGCCAATCTGATCATTGAGACCAAGCTCGCGCAGCACCGCCACCGAACGGGAGCGCGCCTCCGCATACTCCACACCGCGAATCAGCAGCGGCATCATGGCGTTTTCTGCGGCGCTGAACTCGGGCAGGAGATTGTGGAACTGGAACACAAACCCAAGGCGACGATTGCGGTAGGCGGCCCTGTGCACGGGGTCGGCGCCGATCACGTCCCAGCCGTCGAACTCGATGCTCCCCGAATCGGGTCGATCGATGGCCCCCACCAGGTGAAGCAGCGTCGTCTTGCCGGCCCCCGACTCACCGAGAATGGCCACCATTTCTCCACGCGCCACCTCCAGGTTGAGATCGCGCAGGACCGGCACGGTCCGCCCTGGCAGGCCGAACGACTTGGTCAAGCCGGCGCAGCGCAGAACGACGCCATTCCCCCCGCTACTCATAGCGCAGCGCCTCCGACGGGTCGAGTCGTGACGCCCGCCACGAAGGATAGAGCGTCGCCAGGAATGCGGCCACGATCGCCAGGACGACCACGCCCAGCACATCGAACGGCCGGACGTGGAACGGCACGTACGGAATGAAATAAACGTCCGGCGGCAGGGTCACCAACTGGTGGTAATCGAGTATCCAGGCGAGCGCCACGCCGAGGCTGGCCCCAACGATGGTTCCCAGGGAGGCGATGATCAGCCCCTGCAGCAGGAAAATCCTCCGGATACCGCCGGACGTCGCACCCAGGGCCGACAGAACGCCGATGTCGCGGACCTTTTCCATGACCATCAGAACGAGAACCGAGACGATGTTGAGCGCTGCCACCAGGATGATCAGGCCGATGGCGATGCTCATGGCAAGCTTCTCGAGCCGCAGCGCCGAGAAGAACGTCCTGTTCATGCGC
>CBDUYA010000005.1:0-21467 GCA_965371335.1 uncultured bacterium
CAGGCCGGGGCTCGACCGGTTGGAGAACATCCCGGGGGCCGCCCGCAGCTCTTCGATCGCGCCCTGGCGGGTGACGGTGGCGACCGACGCGACCAGGTTGCCGATTTCCCCCTGGTGCCAGCCGGCGTTCATCCGGATCGAGCCACCGACGCTTCCCGGGATCCCTTCGGCGAACTCCAGGCCGGCGAGCCCCGCTTTCTGCAGACGCTGGACCAGGCGCGGCAGGTGATAGCCGGCGCCGACCCGCACCGTCTCTCCCGCTATCTCCGGCTCTGTGGCGAGCGCCTCGGCGGCGATCACGACGAACGACGGGCCGGTGTCGGCGACCAGCAGGTTGGAGCCGGCGCCGAGATAGTCGAACGGGATGCCGGCCCCGCTCAGCCGGGCGAGGGCGGCGGCCAGCGGCTCCGGCTTTTCGGGAATGACGAACAGGGCCGCCGGTCCGCCGACGCCAAGATACGTGCGGCCGGCGAGCGGTACGTCGCGCAGGACGCGCAGGCCCGCCCCCGCCTCCCGCAGCAGGGAGTCCGCTTTCTCGACCCAGCTCGCACGTGCGGTCATCAGCACTCCGCCCTCAACGTTTCCGAGATTGCAGAAAATCGTCGCCCGCCCGGTACACCGTTCCGGCGCCGAGGGTCAGCACCATGTCCCCCTCACGGGTGCGCTCCGCGAGCCATCCGGGGACGTCCTTCAGCTCTTTCACCAGCGTCACGTCCTTGTGCCCGTGCTTCTCGATCTCCTGCGCCATCGCCTCGGCCGTCACGCCGGGGATTTCTTCCTCGCCGGCGGGGTAGATGTCGGTCACCGCCAGCACGTCGGCGTCGTAGAATGAGCGGGCGAACTCGTTCATCAACGCCTGCACCCTGGTGTAGCGGTGCGGCTGGAAAACCACCACCGTGCGGCGACCCCACCCTTTCTTGGCGGCCGCCAGGGTGGCGAGAATCTCCGTAGGGTGGTGGCCGTAGTCGTCGATCACCAGGATTCCGCCCGTATCGCCCTTGAGCTGGAAGCGGCGATCGGCGCCGCGGAACGCCTCCAACTGGGCGCGGACGGTGTCGAACGGCACCTCCAGGTCGAGACCGACCGCGATCGCCGCGAGCGCGTTGGCGATGCTGTGACGCCCCGGGACGTTGAGGGCGATCCGGCCGAGCTTCTTCCCCTGCAGCTGCACGTCGAAGGCGGCGGTGAACTCCCTGATCTCCACCACCGACGCCGACAGATCGGCCTGGGCGGAGAAGCCGTAGGTCACCACCCGCCTCGTGAGGCTGGGGAGGATCTCCTGCACGCGCGCCTCGTCGAGGCAGATGATGCCGACGCCGTAGAATGGCACCTTGTTCAGGAAGTCGACGAACGCCTGCTGCAGCTGCGACAGGCTGCCGTAGTGATCGAGGTGCTCCGCGTCGATGTTGGTCACCACGGCAATGGTCGGCGTGAGGCGCAGGAACGACCCGTCGCTTTCGTCCGCCTCGGCGACCAGCAGCTCGCCACGGCCGAGCTTGGCGCTGCTGCCGAGCATGCCGAGACGGCCGCCGATGACGATGGTCGGATCGAGTCCGGCGCCCGACAGGATCTGCGCCACCATCCCGGTGGTGGTCGTCTTGCCGTGCGAGCCGGCGATGGCGATGCCGTACTTGATGCGCATCAGCTCGGCCAGCATCTCGGCCCGGGGAATCACCGGGATCTGGCGGCGCCGCGCTTCCGCCACCTCGGGGTTGTCGGGACGCACGGCGGACGAGTAGACGACCACGTCGGCGTCGCCGACATGGCCCGGACGATGGCCGCGCGCCACCTCACCCCCGAGCGAGCGCAGGCGGGCCACGGCGGCGCCTTCTTCGAGATCCGAGCCGGTCACTTTGTAACCGAGATTGATCAGCACTTCGGCGATGCCGCTCATGCCACTGCCACCGATGCCGACGAAGTGAATCCGGCGAGTCTTGCGCAGCATCACCATGTCACGCCACCATCTCATCGACCAGGTCGGCGATGCGGGCCGCGGCCTCCGGGTGCGCCAGCGTCGCGGCGGCCCGCTCCATGACGCCGATGCGCTCCGGATCGTTCATCAGCGCGATCAGCGCGCCGGCCAGGGAGGCGCCGCTCAGCATCTTTTCCTCCAGCAGAATCGCCGCGCCGGTCTCCTTCAGCTTGCGCGCGTTGTAGCGCTGGTGATCGTGCGCCGCCGTCGGCAGCGGGACGAGGATCGACGCCGTGGCGCAGGCCGCCAGCTCCGACACGGTGCTGGCGCCGGCGCGCGCCACGACCAGGTCCGCCCCCGCGTACGCCGCGCGGATGTCGGATATGTAGGAGGAGACGGTCGCATCGAAACCGCCGGCCTCGTAGGCCTGGCTGACACGCTCCAGGTCGGCCGGGCCGGTGCCGTGGAGGAAGCGCATGGCGGAGCGGTGCGGCGTCAGTGCCGTGAGCGCCTCGATGACGGCGCTGTTAATGGCGCGGGCGCCCTGGCTGCCGCCGAACACGAAGATGCGGAACGTTCCTTCACGGGAGGCGGGCCGGGTGGTGTGGAACTCGCCGCGGATCGGGTTGCCGGTCAGCACGCCTCGCCCGCCGAGCAGCTCACGGCTCTCCTCGAACGAGATCGCCACCCGGGTCACCCAGGAGGAGAGCAGCCGGTTGGTCAGGCCGGGGTAGTAATTCTGCTCCTGGATCAGGGTGGGTATGCGCAGCAGCACCGCTGCCGCGACCGTCGGCCCGGAGGCGTAGCCGCCGACGCCGATCACCGCTTGCGGTTTGATTCGCATCAGATTCCACATCGCTTCGATGAATCCGCGCATGGCCCGCAGGACTCCCCGGATTCTCCGTCCGATCGACGTGCCCACGACCCCGCCGCTGGCGATCGCCATCAGCCGGTAGCCGTGCGCCTCGACGATGGTCCGTTCCAGCGGCCGGCCGGCCCCGGCAAACACGATCTTCAGTTCCGGCTGCCGCCGTTGCAGCTCCTGCGCGATCGCGATCCCGGGGTACAGATGACCGCCGGTTCCTCCACCCGCGATCACGATCGTCTCGACGGCCACCGATCCTTTACGAGGAGTGCTGGGAAATGTTCAGCAGCACCCCGAGAACAATCAGGCTCACAATCAGGCTCGAGCCGCCATAACTCAGAAACGGCAGAGGCACCCCCTTGGTCGGACAGAGACCGAGCGCCACGCCGATGTTCAGCATCGCCTGCAGCACCAGACAGAGCGTGATCCCGATGCCGAGGTAGTAGCCGCCGCGATCCGGCGCGCCGAAGGCGGCCACCATGCCCCTCCAGAACAGAACGCCGAACACGATGATCACCGCCGCCGCCCCGATCAATCCCAGCTCCTCGCCGATGACCGAGAAGATGAAGTCGGTGTGCGGTTCCGGCAGAAAGAACATCTTCTGCCGGCTCTCGCCCAGGCTCGTGCCATGGACGCCGCCGCTGGCGACCGCCACCAGCGACTGGCGTATCTGGAATCCGGCGCCGAGCGGATCCTGGTCCGGATGGAGAAACGCGAGGATGCGCTTCACGCGGTACGGCGCCTGCAGAATCAGCAGCCCCAGTCCCCCGACGCATGCGCCGCTCACCACCACCAGGTAACGCCAGCGCAGGCCGGCGAGAAAGAGCAGGATCAGCGCGAGCATAACGTAGATGCCGGCCGTCCCGAGGTCGGGTCCGAGATAGACCAGGAACGCCAGATGGCCGATCACCAGGGCGATCGGCAGCAGCGTGCCGGCGGTGTCGTTGACCTTGTTCTCCCGCTGGCCGAGACGGTACGCCAGGTAGAGGAGCAGGGCGATCTTGGCGAACTCCGACGGCTGAATCTGAACAGGGCCGATGCGGATCCAGCGGTGCACGTTGTTGATCGACGGCATCAGGAGGACGATGCTCAGCAGCAGGGTGCTGAACCCGACGGCGGCGTAGGTGATTGGGCCGCTCAGCAGCTTTCGATAGTCGACCCGCATGGCGATAGACATCCCGGTCAGGCCGATCGCGGCGGCGGCCACCTGGCGCAGCAGGAAGTGGTGCGCGCTGCCGTAGCGCTCCAGAGCGATCACCGACGAGGCGCTGTAGATCATCACCAGGCCGAACAGCGTGAGACCGATGCCGGCCAGAAAGAGCGACTTGTCAACCGCCATCTTGCGCGCCATCGGTCAGCTCTCCGATTCCGGGTCCTCCGGCGGGCCGCCGGAGCATCTCTGTCGAGCGATAACACGCCGGCGGAAATCGTCGCCGCGGGCCTCGAACCCGCTGTACTGATCGAACGATGCGCAGGCGGGCGCCAGCAGGACCGCCGAGCCGGGGGTGGCGGCGCGCGCCGCCGTGTCGAGCGCCGCGGCCATGTCATCCGCCATCGTCGTCGGCGCCAGCGGGCCAAGCCGCGCGGCGATCGCGTCGCGCGCCTCCCCCATCAGGATCAGGTGCGACACCCGCTCGCGGATGAGGGCCGCCAGCTCTTCGAACGCGCCTCCCTTGTCCCTGCCGCCGAGAATCAGGATCACCGGACGCTGCAGGCTGGAGAGGGAGCGGGTGGTGGCGCCGACGTTGGTCGCCTTGGAATCGTTGTAAAAGGTCACGCCGCCGATCTCCGCCACCTTCTCCAGGCGGTGGGGGAGGCCGCGGAAGGTGCCGACCGCGCCGGCGGCGCACGCCGCCGGGACGCCGCTCAGGTCGGCGACCAGCAGCGCCGTCATCACGTTCTCGATGTTGTGCCCGCCGGTCAGCGGGATATCGGCCGCCGGCATGACCCGCTCCTCGCGGCCCTGATGCCCCAGCACGATGGTGTCGTGATCGATGTACGCCCCGTCGATCAGATCCCGATCCCGGCGGCTGAAATAATGCACACGAGATCGCAGGCGCGGCGCCAGGGCGCTCACCTCCGGGTCGTCCCGGTTGAGAATGGCGTGATCGGCCGGCTCCTGGTTCATGAAGATCCGGGCCTTGGCGGCGTAATAGTGGCGCATGTCGGCGTAACGATCCTGGTGATCGGGGCTCAGGTTGATGAGCGCGGCGATTCGCGGCCGGAGCGACTCGATCCCCTCGAGCTGAAACGACGAGAGCTCGACGACGTAGTGGCGATCGGGCGCATCGTGCGGGATCAGGTCGACGAGAGGAGTTCCCAGATTGCCGCAGGCCTCCGCCTTCAGACCGGCCTCCCGCAGCAGGTGAGCGGTCAACGCCGTGGTGGTGCTCTTGCCGTTGGTCCCGGTAATCCCGATCACAATCCCCTTGATGAACCACGAGGCCACCTCGACCTCGGTGACGACACGGATCCCCCGCCGCCGTGCGGCGGCGATGGGCGGCGCGTCCAATGGCACCCCCGGGCTGACGGCGATCAGATCGGCCCGGACAAAACTCGTCTCATCGTGTCCACCGAGCTGCAACTCGGCGCCGTCGCGGCCGAGGGCGGCGACCTCCGTTCCGAGCGCTTCCGCCGGACGCCTGTCGGTCAGCACGACCGAAGCGCCGCGTGCCAGCAGGAAACGGGTCAGTGCCGTGCCGCTGCGCGCGGCGCCGACCACTACCACCCGCGACCCCGCCGGCTCGAAAGACACGGTGCGGCCGGCGGCGGAAGGCATCGTCCTAACGCAACTTCAGTGTCGACAGGCTCATCAGCGCGAAGATGATGGCCACAATCCAGAACCGGATAACGACTTTCTGCTCCGGCCATCCCGCCAGCTCGAAATGGTGATGGATCGGCGCCATCCTCAGAATGCGCTTGCCCCGCAGTCGATACGAGGCGACCTGGAGGATCACCGACAGCGCTTCGATGACGAACAACCCGCCCACGAAGACGAGCAGTATTTCCTGTTTGGTCAGAACCGCCACGGTCCCGATGGTGCCGCCGAGAGCCATCGAGCCGACATCACCCATGAACACCTGCGCCGGGTTGCAGTTGAACCACAGGAACCCGAGCGAGGCGCCGACCATGGCGCCGCAGATGATCGACAGCTCACCGGCCCCGCGGACGTTCGGGACGTCGAGGTAGCCCGCCACCTTGGCGTGCCCCGCGACGTAGGCGAGGATGGCGAACGTGCCCGAAGCGATCATCGAGGTGCCGATGGCGAGACCGTCGAGACCGTCGGTCAGGTTGACCGCGTTCGCCGCTCCGACGATCACCAGCATCGCCCAGGGCGCGTAGAACAGGCCGATATCCGGCGTCCACTTCTTGAAGAACGGAAAGCTGAACTGCGTTGTGTAACGCCCCTCGTGCACCAGCCACATGAGGGCTATCGCGAGGAGCAGGGCGACGCCGATCTGCGCCGCCATCTTCTGTCGGGCCGTCAGCCCGAGGGACCTCTTTCTCGTGATTTTGAGGTAGTCATCCGTGAAGCCGATGACCCCGTAGAGGAGCGTGGATATGAGTACCATCCACACAAAGGGGTTGGTGAGATCTGCCCAGAGGAGTGAGGGGAGAACCACTGCGATGATAATCAGCAGCCCCCCCATGGTCGGGGTACCTTTCTTGCGTTGGTGAGAAAGAGGGCCCTCGGGTCTGATTTGCTGCCCGATCTGGAATTCCCGCAGTTTGCGAATCATGCGGGAACCCAGGGCAAGGCTGATCAGGAGCGCCGTGAGGGTGGCCAGCGCCATCCTGAGTGTGATGTAGCGGAAGACGTTCAGAAAGCTGACGTATGGGTGCAGCGGATAGAGGAGGTGGTAGAGCATCAGCTCCTCCCTTCCGCGTTTCGATTGGCCGCCGAGGTGAGCGCCTCGACCACACGTTCCATCTTCATTCCGCGCGATCCCTTGACCAGAACGAGATCGCCGGCGCGCGCCGCGGAGGCGACGAACGCCGCCGCCTCGCCGGACGACTCGAAATGATGCGTTTCAGTGCCGGAGATCCGGCCGGCGGCATCAGTGGCGCGCCGGGACAGGGGGCCGACGGCGACGAGCATCTCGATCCCGGCGGCCGCGACCTGTTCGCCGAGGCGGGTATGAGCGCGCCGCTCGTACGGACCGAGCTCCAGCATGTCGCCGGAGACCAGGATGCGGCGTCCGCGCGGCGCGGCGTGGCGCAGTAGTTCGATCGTCCTCTCCATGGCGGCCGGGTTGCTGTTGTAGGAATCGTCGAACACCTCGATGCCGTTTGACAGGCGGTGCAGCGCGCCGCGCATCGGCGCGGGCGCCACCGTCTCCAGCCCACGGGTGATCTCTTCCACCCTCAGGCCGAGGGCGAGACCGGCCGCGGCCGCCGCCAGGGCATTGGCGACGTTGTGCCGTCCCGGCAGAGCGATGCGCGCCGGCGCCGTGTCGTCGCCATGGCGCAGCGTGAAGCGGGTCGGACCGAGCCCTTCGACTTCGATTCCCTCCGCCCGCACCGCCGCCCGTTTCGCCTCGATGCCGAAGGCCACCGAGCGGCCCGGGAAGGCGCGGCCGAGACGGGCCGCGGGCGGGTCGTCGGCGTTGTAGACGGCGGTGGCGTCACGGCGCATGGTGCGGAACAACTCCCCCTTGGCCCGGGCGATCTTGTCGAGCGATCCGAAATGCTCCAGGTGAACGCGCAGCACGTTCAGGATTACTCCCACGTCGGGATCGGCGATTTCGGTGAGGCGCTCGATTTCTCCGCAGTAGCTCATTCCCATTTCCAGCACCGCCGCTTCGCGGTCATCCGGCATTCTGAGCAGCGTCAGGGGGAGTCCATAGGTGTTGTTCAGGTTCCCCTCCGATCGAAAGGTGCGATAGTGCGTCCCCAGGACCGCCGCTGTCATCTCCTTCGCCGTGGTCTTGCCGGCGCTGCCGGTGATGCCGACGACCTTCAGCGCCTTCGACCGCCTGACGTGGGCACCGAGATCCTGCAGCGCCCGCGTCGTGTCCCCGACCCGCACCAGGGCCGGGGCGTCCTTCCATGTCGCCGCCGCGCCCCGCGCCACCACCGCCGCTGCGGCCCCCCTGGCCAGCGCGTCGGCCACGAACCGGTGTCCGTCGAACCGTGGCCCGACGATGGCGAAGAACAGATCGCCCGGCTGCAGCGTGCGCGAATCGATGCTGTAGCCGCCGACCTTCCGTTCCGCTCCCTCCCGCGGGGGCCTTTCTCCCAGCAGGAGGTCACCGCGCGTCGCCCCGGCGATCTCCGCCAGGCCGAGCGTCGCCATCTCAACCCGTCATCCCGCGGCCTGGCCGCGGGACTCGCCGGCGCGCCGGCGCAGAAACTCGCGCGCCACCAGCCGATCGTCAAACGGGATCGTCCGGTCACCGAGATCCTGATAGTTCTCGTGTCCCTTGCCGGCGATCAGGACGCAGTCTCCCTTGCGTGCCAGAGCCAGGGCGCGGCCGATCGCTTCGCGGCGATCCGGCTCCACCAGGCAGCGTCCCGGATCGGGCCGGCCGTCGGGGTCCCCGGTCAGCGCCTGGCGCACGCCCGGCAGAATCTCCTCGATGATCGTCATCGGATCCTCGCGGCGCGGATTGTCGGAGGTGACCACCACCACATCGCTGGCCGATGCGGCGGCCGAGCCCATCTTCGGACGCTTCGCCCGGTCGCGATCGCCACCGCAGCCGAACACCGTGATGATCCGGCCCGAGCCCAGGTCGCGCGCCGCCTGCACGACGTTCTTCAGGGCGTCGTCGGTGTGCGCGTAGTCGATCAGCACCATGAACGGTCCGCCGCCGTCGACCCGTTCGAGCCTCCCCGGCACCCCACTCACCGCGCCGACGCCGCGCGCCACCGCGGACGCCGGAACGCCGAGGGCAAGCGCCGTGGCGGCGGCCGCCGCGACGTTGCGCGCGTTCGGGCGGCCAAGCAGCCGCGAGTGCACCTGCAGGCTCGACGGTTCGCTCCCCGCGGCGGCGGCGCCCTTCCCGATCACCAGCGTCGCCTCGATGCCGTCACGCGACAGGCGCACCGGATCGAGCCGCACGTCGGCGCCGGCGTTCTCTCCGAAGGTCACCACCCGCGCGGCGGTCGCGGCGCGCAAGGTCTCCGACGCCGGATCGTCGGCATTGAGAATTGCCACCGACTCGGGGGCGAGACCGCGAAACAGGATCGACTTTGCCTCCAGGTAAGCCTCCATGGTGCCGTGATAGTCGAGATGATCCTGGGTCAGGTTGGTGAACACTGCGGCGTGGAACGAAATCCCCTCGACGCGGTGCATTGCCAGCGCGTGCGACGACACTTCGAGCACGCCGGTGCGGGCGCCGGCGGTGGCGAACCGATCGAGATGGCGGTAGAGATCGAGCGATTCCGGCGTCGTCCGCCCGGCCCGAGTCTCGTCCCGCCCGTAGCGGTAGCTCAACGTGCCGGTCAGGCACGGATTCATGCCGGCTTCATGGAGGATCGATTCAAGGAGGATCGCCACAGTCGATTTGCCGTTGGTTCCGGTCACACCCACCATCCGCATCCGCTCATCGGGACGTCCGTAGTAATTACGCGCCATGATCGCCAGGCCGGCCCGCTCGTTCTCCATCCGTACCCAGACGATCCCGGGCCGGGCGGCGGGGCCGGCGGCTCTGGCCGACAAGACGGCGACCGCTCCCCGTTCGACCGCCTGATCGATGAACTCATTGCCGTCCCGTTCCTCGCCGCGTATGGCGGCGAACAGAAAGCCGGGCTCAACCCGGCGCGAGTCATAGGCGAGCCCGCGGATACCGGTCTGCGGATCGCCGGTCAGCTCCGCGTTCGGTGCATCGGCGAGGAGACTCTGGAGCTGCACGCCCCTTTCCTCCTGCTGCGGTCGCCGGCCGTCGTCAGTAAACGACGGTGCAACTCGCTCCCCGGGGCACCTCGGCCCCGGCTGGCGGGTCCTGGCGGGTCACCCGGTGCCCCGATCCCTTCAGCCGGCAGTGCAGCCCGGCGGAAGCGATCGATTCGCTGGCGCCCCGCAACCCCATGCCGATCACGTCGGGCATCGACGTGACCGCCTTGCGTTTGTTTCTGGTGATTTCACCTTCGGCCTGCGGCGCCTGCGGCCCGTTGCGGCGCCCGCTGAAGCCGACCAGCGACGCCGTGGCGACCATACCGAAACGCCTGCCGCGCGATCCCGCGCCGATGCTCCGGCGCAGTGAGGCGAGCACGCTGGAGGCCGTCTCATCCCCGTTTTCGTGCCGTCCCGGGCGGGCTCGCGTCACCCGCGACGACCGATCGAAGACCAGCGTCCCGTCCCGATCGGGGAGAGCGCCGAGGGACTGCAAGACCGGCCGCGCGATCCCCGAGAAAACCGGCGCCGCAACGTCGCCACCGTGAAACCGCGGCCCCTGCGGCTCGTCGAGCATCACGGCGATGGCGAGCTCGGGCCGCCCCGCCGGAACGAAACCGGCGAACCAGGCGACGTACTTGCCGCGCGTGTACCGCCCGCTCTCGTCCACCTTCTGTGCCGTGCCGGTCTTGCCGCCGACCGAGTAGCCGGAGACGGCGGCTTTCCGTCCCGTGCCGTCGGTGATGACCGACACCATCATGCGGCGCAGCGCCTGCGCCGTCCCGGCGGAAACGACCCGCCGGCCGGCGCGTTCCCCGGCATGCGGCGAAGGGGTGCGCCGGCCGGCGGCATCGATCACGGCGCGTACGATGAACGGCGGCATGAGAACGCCGTCGTTGGCGATGCTGGCGAAAGCGGTGGCGAGCTGCAGCGGCGTGACGCCGATCTCCTGCCCCATCGAGATCGATGCCTGCGACAGCCCGGACCACTTCGGAACATCGCGCAGCAGCCCGGGGCTCTCGGCCGGCAGCTCGATGCCGGTCTTCGAACCGAACCCGAACTGCCGGATCGCCGCGAGAAAGTCGTCAGGCTCGAGCCGCAGGCCGAGCTTGATGGCGCCGACGTTGCTTGATTTGGCGAGGACCTCGGTGATCGTGAGGTTGCCGAACGGTTTGCGATCCTCCTTGAAGCGATGCCGCGCGATGACGATCGATCCGTTCTCGCACCAGATCGTGTCGTTCGACCCCACCTTGCCCGCTTCCAGAGCGGCCGCCATGGTCATCACCTTGAAGGTCGAGCCCGGTTCGTAGAAGTCGCTCACCGCGCGGTTGCAGAGACACTCCTCACGCGCCTTGCCGTAGGAATTCGGATCGAAGGTCGGACGGCTGGCGAGCGCCAGGATCTCTCCCGTCCGGGGGCGCAGCACGACGACGGCGGCCCCCTTTGCCCGGCTGGCGGCCATGGCGGCGTCGAGCTCGCGTTCGGCGATGTGCTGAATGGACGAGTCGAGTGTCAGTATCAACCCGTTTCCCGGCACCGCCTCGGTCCGCGCGCGATCGAGGATGTGGCCTCCCCGGCCGTCCTGTTCGAACAGGATACGACCGGGAGTGCCGCGGATGGCGTCGTCATAGGCGAATTCCAGGCCGGCCAGCCCCTGGTTGTCGACACCGGTGGCGCCGATGACGTGGGCGGCGAGGTCGTGTTTGGGGTAGTAGCGGCGGCTCTCGCGTACGAAGCCGATTCCCGGGATGTCGAGTTCCTCGATCCGCTCCCGCATCTCCGGCTCGATCTTTCGCTTGATCCAGACGAAGCGGCGAGCGCTCTGCAGCCGCTCGCGGAGGGTCGAGCGCTTCACCTTCAGGATCGAGGCGAGACGCCGCGCCGCTGCGCCCGGGTCGTCGATCAGACCCGGGTCGGCGTACACCGAATCAACATCGAGCGTCAGCGCCAGCTCGCTCCCGTGGCGATCGAGAATCGGGCCGCGGTGCGGATCGAGCGTGATGGAACGCTCCTGCTGCGCCCGCGCCAGGCTGAGCAGATCGCCCGCCTGGAAAATCTGCAGGTGCGCGCAGCGTGCGATCAGCGCGGCGAGCCCGAGGATGACGAACAACGCGACCAGAACCAGGCGTGCCCGCCGCCCGCGCTGCGAGGGAACGATGCCGTCGCCCCCGCCGCGCCGGCGGCGGGCGTAGCTCGCGTAGACCGGACGGCGGCCACGGGCCGCGGTGCGGCTCATCGTCGATCTCCCGAAGACACGGTGCGCGGGTGTGGGCCGACCGCGGCGGCCAGCATCCCGGCGCCGCCGCGATCGATGCGGCTTCCGGCGACCGGGTCCCCGGCCGCATCGATCCGGCCGTCGATCAGCCGCACATGGCGCACGTTTTCAGGCGGCGGATCGACGAGGCCGAGCTGCCGGCGCGCAACCTCCTCGATGCGCTGCGGCGACAGCAGCATCGCCCGCTCGATCGTCATCTCCTTGTTGAGCTCCCGCAGCATCTGCCTCTGCTGCTGCAGATCGTCGATATGGTACGAGGTGCGGATGAACTCGACCCGCTGCCACACGTAGCCGAGAAGCGGGATCACGATGGCGGCGCCGCACAGCAGGAGGCGGCGCAACTCGGAGGCGCGCGCCCGGTCCTTCTCGCGAATCAGCCGGGCGTTCATGCGCAGCTTGGAATGCTTCGTCCTGGTCCGGATCATGCCGCGTCCTCCAGGCGCTCGGCGGCGCGCAGCCGGGCGCTGCGGCTGCGCGGATTGGCGCCGATCTCCTCCGCGGACGGACGGACGGCGCGTCCGGTGACGACCCGCACGAGATCGGGACGCCCGCAGCCGCAGAGTGGCATGCTCCGCGGGCAACGGCAGCGGCGCGACAGGGAGCGGAACGTCTGCTTGACGGCGCGGTCCTCGAGCGAGTGAAACGCGATGACGGCGATCCGGCCGCCGCCCGCCAGCCGATCGGTCAGATCCTCCAGCCGCCGGTCAAGACCATCCAGCTCGTCGTTCACCGCGATGCGCAACGCCTGAAAGGTGAGAGTGGCGGGATGAATGCGACGGGGGCGCGCCGGCCCGGCCGCCGCGGCGACGATCTGCGCGAGCTGCGTCGTGGTGCGGATCGGTTCATTCTCCCGCGAGCGCACTATGGCGCCGGCGATGCGCCCCGCCGCCCGCTCCTCGCCGTAGCGCGCCAGCAACGAGCGCAGATCCTGTTTCGAGAGGCGGTTCACGAGATCGGCGGCGGTGGTCGGCTGCGTGCGATCCATCCTCATGTCGAGCGGACCCTCCCGCTGAAAGGAGAATCCTCTCGACGCATCGTCGAACTGCAGGGACGAGACGCCGAGGTCGAGGAGAATGCCGTCGACCCGGCGGCAACCGAGATCGTCCAGGATGCCGGGGAGCCGGCGATGGTCCGCGTGGCGCAGGACGACGCGCTCACCGAACGGTGCGAGACGGCGCCGGGCGTGCTCCAGGATGGCAGCATCCCGATCGCAGCCGACGAGACGGCCATCAGGGGAGGAAGCGCGCAGGATCGCCTCGGCATGTCCGCCCGCACCAACCGTCCCGTCGACCCAGCAGCCTCCCGGCCGGCAGGCGAGCGCGTCGATCGCCTCGCGAAGAAGAACGGGGCGATGGATCGAGCTGTCCATGGCGTCGCGCGCCACGCGCCCTGCCTAGTAGCCCAGGTAGGAGGCAACGGTGCTGTTTTCCTCATCTGTAAGCTGCCGCCCCTCATGGATGGTTTCGAATTTCTCGCGGTTCCAGATGTCCAGGTGCGTCTGTTTGCCGAGCACCGCCACCGTGCCATTGAGGGCGGCGCGCTGGCGCACCAGCGGGTGGATCAACAGCCGGCCCTGCTGATCGATCGCCGTCACCTGTCCGTAATAGTTCACCAGGTTGAGCGCGCGGGCGATCACCTTATCTTTTTCCTGCGGCTCGGCCATCAGCTTCTCGCGCTCCTCCCAGACCGACAGCGGGTAGACGCGGACGAACTCGCCGGTCGTCGAGGTGACGAAGCAATCGCGCCCGTACTTGTCTTCGATATACTTGCGGAAGGTGTTCGGGACCTTGATCCGGCCCTTGCTGTCGACCGTTGCCGGAAAGTTTCCCCTGAGCATGCGAGTCCGCCTCATCGACTGTCGATCACGCGGGCACGGTCTAGCGACCGATCGACCCGCGGGGGCCCGGTCTGAATGCAGGGCCCCGGTCCGTCGTGTTGCTGGAGCGACTCTGGTACCGCTAATGCTGTTCTGAGTTTGTGGGTGGATTCCCCACGGAATTCCACCCATGCCCACCGCGGGACTATAATTACCCACTCACAGGCCTGTCAAGGGCGTTCTGTCCACGCAAGATCTGGAACTCTCGATCCTCGAATCAGATAGAGGGTGTAGCAACGGGGAAGACGTCAATCTCTGGGGATCGACACCGCCCCTCGACCCCAGATGGTGTGGACTAAAAAAATCCTGGAAAAACGGGAGCAACAGCCTTGTTTGGTGTAGTTTATACGAAATTGAACCGGGTGTAGATTGACCGCAAACCATGGATCTGGATCGGCAGAGGCGGAATAATCTCAATGTTCCTCGCGTCTTACGATCACCCGTCCGGTTTTCGGCCGGGGGGCCCGGCGGGACGCCGGCTCGCGGGGAAGAAAAAACCACCCGGGTGCGGTTCCGGCTCAGCGATCCCGAAGAATTACCAGTTGCCCGGCCCTCCGAATCCCCTTATATGATCGTCACCCCATGCCGCATCGAACGCCCCGAACGCTGCTCATGACGTTGATGGCCGCGGCGCTCCTGTGCGCCGAGGCCGGCAGCTCTCCGTCCGCCGCCGCGACCACGTCCTCCTGGGAAGAGAAGCTCGGACCGTTCCTGCGACGGGTCGCGCTCGGCACGCACCGGTCGCGGGGGAGGTTCTCCCGCATCGTTCCACCGGGGACCGCGGAGCTGCTCAGGGCACTGCCGCCGTTCGTGCGGACCGTCCGCCGTGACGGGCGGGTCGATCTGCTCGCCAAGGCGCGCCTCGCCGCGCCGGAAGAACGATCCGGCGGCCGTTCCATCGCTGATGTGCTGCGCGACCTCGGGGTCGAGATGCGATCGCAGGTCGGCGACATCGTGTCGCTCCGCCTGCCGGCCACGGCGGTCGCCGCGGTTGCGGCTCTTCCCGAGGTCGTCTGGCTGAAGGCCTCCCGTCGCTACCGGCTGTTGAACGAGAGCAGCACCACGGCGGCGCACGTCGATTCCGACACGGCCTTCGAGGTCTTCGGCACCGCCGGAGCGGGCGTGATCGTCGGCGTCGTCGATACCGGCATCGACTGGACCCATGGTGACTTCCGCCACGACGACGGCACCACCCGCATCCTCGCGATCTGGGATCAGACGCTCACCGACGCGGCCCACCCGCCCCCGCCCGGATTCGTCTTCGGGGCCTACTACACGCGGAGCAACATCGACGCCGCCCTCGAGCCGGGAGGGACACCGTTGTTGAGCCTGGATCTGCATGGGCACGGGACGCACGTCGCCGGCAGCGCCGCCGGCAACGGACTGCAGACCGGCAACGGAGTGCCGGCCGGCACCTTCGCCGGAGTGGCGCCCGAGGCCGACCTGGTGATCGTCAGGGTATTCGCCGGAGCCGACGCCGAATGGTGCGACGATTGTGATTTGACCGCAGCGGTCGACTTCATCAGGCAGATCGCCGCCGCCGAGGGAAAGCCATGGGTCGGCAACATGAGCCTCGGAGATGACGTCGGCGGCGCGCACGACGGAACCGCGCCGGACGAGTTGGCCATCGACGCCGCGGTCGGGCCGGGACGACCCGGCACCCAGATGGTGCTGGCGGCCGGCAATTCGGGATCGATCGCGGCGGGAATCCACTGGCAGGGGAACTTCGCCGAGGGCGTCATCTCGGTCAATTCCTTCACCATTCCGGCCCTCGGGGCGGACGGCGGGGACAACGATTTCATCTGGCTCGATCTCTGGTACGAGGGATCGGACGATGCGACCGTCGAGCTCATCCCCCCGGGCGGTCCGATCATCCGCGCGACGCAGGGAGACGATTCGGGCATTGTCTGCCTTTCGTCCGGCGCCGCGCAGGTCGACGCCTCCAACTCGCCCGACCCGGCCAACGGCGATCATCAGGTGTTCATGCAGATCTGGGACAGCAGCGATTGCGGCGGCACCGAGCCGCCATCGGGGACCTGGATCATCCGGGTCATCGGTGAAGCGGTCGGCGTGGGGGAAGGAGCGTTCCATCTGTGGAACGCCGCCGACTCCGACGCGCTCTTCTCGGTCACCCTGGCGACGTCGAACGCCGGCAGCACGGTCACGGTCCCCGGCACCAGCCGTAACGGGCTGACCGCCGGCTCCTACATCCACAAATCGAGCTGGATCAACGCCGGAGGCGGAACCTCGAACGGGGGCGGCACGGTCGGAGCCCGATCGACCTTCTCCGGGCGCGGCCCGACGCGCGACGGCCGCAACAAGCCCGACCTGGCGGCCCCCGGCGAGTGGGTCGGCTCGACCCTGTCATCCCAGAAGGCGATCGCCGTCAGCAACTTCTGGCTCGAGCGGGACGGCCAGCATCGCGTTCTGCGCGGCACCAGCATGGCGACGCCGCACGTGGCGGGAGCAGCAGCATTGCTGTTCGGCGTGAACGGCGATCTCGACGGGGTGCAGGTGAAGGCGATCCTCTCCGCCACGGCGCGCGTCGACGGTTTTACCGGCGCGGTACCGAATACCCTGTACGGTTACGGGAAGGTCGACGTTCTGCGCGCCGCGCACGAAGCGGCGGCATGGATCACCGACCTGAAGGGCGCGGCCGACGGCGGGCTCTCCGGCACGGCGCATCCGTCGATGCTGAGCTACAACCTCTACCGCGCCCCCCTCCCCGGCGTTTCGGAGAGTGATTACGGGACCTGCCTGGCCTCCGGCCTCCCTTCCCCCGATTTCACCGATGCGGAGGCGCTGCCGCCCGGCGGCGGCTTCATGTACCTGTTCACCGGTGTCTACATCGACCCGCGGACTACCTCCATCGCCGAAGGGAGTCTGGGGACGGACGGCGAGGGCAACCTGCGACCTAACGCCTCTCCCTGTCCCTGAATCGAACCGGCGGGCACCCGCGCGGCGTTCGGAACGCGGCACAACGCATATACCCGGATAGACTCCTACCGCGCCGGAACCCCGGCCAGGCTTTCACACGGGACGTTCGTCATACCCATCGTGCGGATCGATGTGCCGATCTTGTTCGACACGAACAGGACCGCGTAACAGAGGTTAGCGCGGTCGTCCTTCAGGTAGACGATGTCCTCGCCGCTGATGTTCGGATCGGTCGCCGCCTTGTGCCAGCTCGTGCAGCCGACGGTCGCCAGAACGACCAGCAGAACGAACGGTATGGCTCGCTTCATGTGGATCCTCCCTGTATCGTCTCAATCGAGACTAGCACGGAACCGGTTCAGGCTGCGGGCATCCCATTGAGTGATCTCGACAGCCTGGCGTAGAATGACAGGCAAGGAGACGACCCGATGATCAAGGCGCGATCACTGTCCGTTGGCCTGCCCTCCATGCTGATTCTTCTTACCCTCCAGCCTGCCGTCGCGGCCGATGACTGGTCGCAGTGGCGCGGCGCGCACCGCGACGGAGCCGCACCGGGATTCACCGCGCCCGCTGCCTGGCCCGACACACTGTCGCTGCGATGGAGGGTCGAGGTCGGAGAGGGCCACTCGTCCCCGGTGGCGGCGGGCGATCGGATCTACATCCTGGCCCGGCAGGGAGAGGACGAGATCCTGCGCGCTCTCGATCCGGCGACCGGCAAGACGATCTGGCAGCAGGCTGACCGCATGCCGTACACCATGCACTCGGCGGCGACCGGCCACGGCAAGGGGCCGAAGTCGACGCCGGTGGTGGCCGGCGGCAGTGTCTGCGCGCTCTCCATCAGCGGCGTGCTCTCCTGCCGTGACGCCGTGACCGGCGAGGCGCGCTGGCGGCGCGACTTCAGCGGGCAGTACAAACACACCTCGCCCTATTACGGCGCCGCGATGTCGCCGCTGGTCGATGGCGGGCGGCTCATCGCCCACGTCGGCGGGCACGACGCGGGGGCGCTGACCGCATTCGATGTGCGCACCGGCGAGGTGGTCTGGAGCTGGGACGGCGACGGGCCGGGGTATGCCTCGCCGATCATCGCCACCCTGGACGGCGTCCGTCAGGTCGTGACGCAGACCCAGAACCATCTGATCGGCGTCACGGCCGATTCGGGGGAGTTGCTCTGGCGCACCCCGTTCGAGACGCCGTGGGTGCAGAACATCGTGACCCCGCTGCTCGTCGACGGCACGCTGATCTTTTCGGGGCTCGAGCAGGGGACCTTCGCGCTGCGCCCGGCCGCCGGCAAGGTCGACTGGACGACGAAAACCGTGTGGCGCAACGACGACGTGGCGCTCTACATGAGTTCGCCGGTCATGGCAGCGGATCGATTGTGCGGCTTCTCGCACCGTCACAAGGGACAGTTTTTCTGTCTCGATCCGGCGACCGGCAAGGCTCTCTGGACGGGTGACGATCGCGCCGCCGATCAGGCCGTCGTGGTGGCCGCCGGAAAGCATCTTCTGGCGCTCACCGACGGCGGCGAGCTGCTGGTGTTCGAGGCGGCCGGAGAGGGTGTGCCGGTCGCCCGCTACCGCGTCGCCGACAGCCCGACCTGGGCGCACCCGGCGGTGGTGGACGGCGACATTCTGATCAAGGATCGAACGAGGCTCACCCGCTACAGTTTCAGCGCGCCGGCGCGGCCTCCCGCCGCGCGCGGCGATTGAGAATCGCCACCCCGCCCAGCAGCGCAAACCCGGCCAGATCGTGGAGCGGCGGCGCACCTGCCGCGAGGTGGATCTCCGCTCCCGGAAAAAGAATCAGCCCCGCCGCTACGAACAGGGCGAAACGTTCCCACCAGCGCAGCGGCTCGAACAGATGCCCGGCGAGCGCCGCAGCGAATGCGAGGATGCCGAGCGCCGCGGCGATGACGACGATGGCGACGTCGAGCGGCGCCGCCGCCCCTCCCCGTGGATCGAGCATCAGGAGCTGCGGCCGGAAGACGAACATGTAGGGCAGGGTGAAGCCGACGAGGGCGAAGCGGAAGGCGGTGAACGACGTTTTCATGATGTCGGTGCCGGCGAGCGAGGCGGCCGTGTAGGCCGCCAGCGCCACCGGCGGCGTCACCATCGACATCATGCCGAAATAGAAGATGAAGAGATGAGCGGCGAGCGGCACGACGCCGAGGTCGCCGAGGATCGGACCGATGAGGGTCGCTAGCAGCAGGTAGCAGACCGCCGACGGGAGCCCCATCCCGAGGATGAGAGACGACACCATGATCAGCGCCAGCGCCAGAAGGAGGCTCTGTTCGGCCAGCGGCAGGAGCAGGGCGGGAAAGCGGCTGCCGATGCCGGTGAGGGTCACAACGCCGAGCACGATTCCGACGCAGGCGGACGCCGCCACCAGCGGCACGCTGTCGCGACACGCCTTGGCGCAGATTGCGACGGCGCTTTGCAGGGTCAAGCGGGACCGCTTCGAGAAGAGCGCGCTCACCGCGCCGAGCAGAAGCGCCACGCTCACGGCGCGGAAGGCGGTGTAGCCGAGCAGCAATGTTGCGAGGAGCGCGGCGAAGGCGACGACGAAGATGACCCCCTCGTAGCGTCGCACCGACGCCTTCGGCCGGGCATCGTCCGATTGCGCCACTCCGAGGCGCCGCGCGTGGAAGTGGACGATCAGCCAGAGCGACAGGTAATAGAGAATCGCCGGCAGCAGGGCCGCCCTGATGATCTCTATGTAGGTCACCGGCGGATCGACGATCTCCAGCATCATATAGGCCCCGGCGCCCATCACCGGCGGCACCAGGGCGCCGCCGGAACTCGCCGCCGCCTCGATTCCGGCGGCGGTCTCGGCCCGGAAGCCGGAGCTGCGCATCATCGGAATGGTGAAGGTGCCGGTCGTCGCCGTGTTCGCCACCGCGCTGCCGGAGAGCGATCCCATCAGACCGCTGCTCAGTACGGCGACCTTGGCCGGGCCGCCCCGGCTGTGATGAAATGCCCGTCGCGCCAGATCGATAATGTACTGCGTGGCGCCGCTGCTCTGCAGCAGCACGCCAAGCAATACGAATAGAAACACGTAGGTGAACATCACGGTAAGCGCCACGCCGAACACTCCCTGGCTGTGCAGGAAGGTCTGCGACACGATGCGCTCCGCCCCGTAGCCTCGGTGCGGCAGCATCCACGACGGCAGCGACGCGCCGAACGAGGCGTAGGCGAGAAAGGCGATCGCCAGCAGCGGCAGCGCCAGTCCGAGCGATCGTCGCGTCGCCTCCAGCACCAGGACGATGCCGAAGGCGCCGACGATGCCGTCGAGCGCCACCTCCTGGCCGGCGCGGTTACCGAGCGACTGCCCCGACAGCCAGAGCGTCCGGAACATCGGCTCGGTCTGCACGACGATGTACAGACAGCAGAAATTCGACGCCAGCAGCGGCAGCAGATCGAGACGCCGCGCCAGGACGCTGTCGGCGAAGCGGGGGTGAACCGGGTAGATCAGGAAGCAGGCCGTCAGGCCGAGCATCGCGAAGATGGCCAACTGGCTCTGCGGGGTGAGTCTCGGGTAGTTCACCTCGAGCAGGGTGAACAGGCAGAGCACGACGCCGGTGATGCGCAGCGGGATCTGTCGCGATGTCTGCTTCATGCCCGCGACGGATCAGGAGGAGCCGCTGTCCGCGACGTCCACGTCGCCGCCGGCCGCCGGCCAGATGCCGATCTCGCGGTAGTAACGCTCGGCCCCCGGATGGAACTCGACGCCGGTGCTCCGCTCGACGTTGCCGGGGCGGATGGCGCGGCCGGCCGGGTGTTTGGCGGTCACTTTGTCGCGGTTCTCGTAGATGGTGCGGGTGACGCGGTATACGAGGTCGGCGTCCTGCGACGCGGCGGTGATCAGATGCATCGAACCGACGTTGAGCCCGTTGAACTCCTCGCTCTGCCCGCGGTAGGTGCCGGCCGGGATGGTCGCCCGTGAGAAGAACCGGTACTTCGCCAGCAACTGCTCGATGGCATCGGGCTCGAACGGGATGAAGTAAATGTCCTGCGTCGCGCTCGCCTGGGTGATCGAAGCGGTCGGCACCGCGCCGCCGAGAAACGCGGCCGCCGCCGAGCGATCGGAGAGCATGTCGACGGCGCCCGCCTGAGTATTATGCAGAGGGGTGAAGTCGGCATAGGTGACGCCGTGCGCTTCCAGCAGCGGACGGAGGAAGTAGTTGAACCCCGCGCCCGCCGGGCCGGCTACGACGCGCTGCCCCTTGAGATCAGCCATTTTTTTTAGCCCCGAATTCTGCCGCGTCACGAACAGCGCCACGTTCGGAGCGAGCGTCATGACGACCCGCATCGGATACGGCCTGGTCCAGCCGGCTTCGCCGCGGGCGGCGAAGTAGGTGATCGCCGCATTGGCGAGGGCGAACTCGATCTCGCCGGCATCAAGGCGCCGGATGTTCTCCATCGATCCCTTGGTCGCCTCGGCGGTGACCTGCCAGGCATCGCCCCCCTCCTGATCGAGGACCTCGCTCAATGCCGCGCCGACCACGAAGAAGGCGCCGCCCGGCGGGGCCGTGCCGAGGCTGAGGAACTGCCGGCCTGCCGGTCCGCCCTCCCGCGGTGCTTCGCCACCACCGCAGGCGGCGACGAGCGCCAGGGTCAGCAGCAGGCTGCCGAGAACCGCGGTCCGTTTCATCGGCGCGCCGCCGCGATGCATTCGATCTCGACCCTCGCGCCGAGCGCCAGTCCGCTGGCCGCCAGGGCGGAGCGGGCCGGCGGATCGCGTGGAAAGTGCTTGCGGTAGACCTCGTTCATCTTCGGG
>CBDUYA010000006.1:0-20166 GCA_965371335.1 uncultured bacterium
CGGCAGGCGGCGGTAGCGCTCCACCCACTCGAAGCCGGCGTAGCGATCGAAGCCGGCGAAGATCTCGTCGCCGCCGTCGCCGCCGAGCACCACCTTGACGTGCTCCGACGCCATCTCCGCCACCTGGTAGATGCAGGCGGCGATCGGATCGGACGGCTCGTCGAGCGCGCGCACGAAGCGCGGCACCTGCTCGAGCAGCCGCCCGGTGACGTAGCGGTCGAGATGGTCGGTGCCGCAGTGGTCGGCGACGCGCCGCGCGTGCCGGCGCTCGTCGAAGCTGGCCGATTCCGAGCCGACGCAGAAGGTCTTGATGCGGCCGGAGGCGTGGCGGCTCATCGCCGCCACCACGATGCTCGAGTCGATGCCGCCCGACAGGAACGCCCCGACCGGCACGTCGCTCACCATATGCACGCGCACCGATTCCTCCACCCGGTGCGACAGCTCCTCGATCCAGTCGGCGTCGCTCCGGGCCGCCGGCTCGACGAAACGGGGCTCCCAGTAGCAGCCGGTCCGCACCGCGCCGTCGTGCCACTCCAGCCAGTGCCCGGCCGGCAGCTTGCGGATCCCCTTCAGCATGGTCAGCGGGGGAGGGACGAAGCGCAGCGCCAGGTAGTAGTCGATCGCCGCCGGCTCCGGCTCGACCGGCAGATCGGGATGGGCCAGCAGCCCCTTGATCTCGGAGGCGAAGAGGAGCCGCGATCCGAGCGACGCGTAGTAGAACGGCTTCTGCCCGAACCGATCGCGGGCCGCGAACAAACGCCGGCGACGCCCGTCCCAGATGGCGAAGGCGAACATGCCGCGCAGGTAGCGCAGGCAGTCGGCCCCGTGCCGGTCGTAGAGATGAAGGATCACCTCGGTGTCGGTTTGCGTGTGGAAGGTCTGCCCCGCCTTGGTCAGCTCGGTGCGCAGCTCCTGATAGTTGTAGATCTCGCCGTTGAAGACGATCCAGAGCGAGCCGTCCTCGGTTGAGAGCGGCTGGTGGCCGGTGTTCAGATCGATGATGCTGAGGCGGCGGTGGCCGAGCACCGCCCCGTCTTCGACCTGCATCCCCTGATCGTCCGGGCCGCGGTGGGCGAGCGCCTTCGACATCTCGGTGACCGGCCCCCGCTCACGCTCCCGATCGCCGCCGACGACACCGCAGATTCCGCACATCTCAGGAGCCGTCCTTGCGACAGAACGCCATCAGGTGCCAGCCGTAGGGGCGCACCCAGGCGCGCGGGAGGAGACGAAACGCCGGGACGAAGAGGCCGTTGAACAGCACCGCCTTGAGACCGTGGTGCAGCCGGCTCGCCACCGGAAAGCGCTCCGGCACGATGCGCTGGTGCGGGAACGGCGCCAGCAGCTTTTCGATGTCATTGATGGTGTAGAGCTGAAAGACCGGCGCGTCGCCATGCTCGAGGCCGACGCCGAGGTTGCGCGACATCCACGACAGCCACGAGCGCCGGTTGTAGACCATGAAGACCGCTTCGCCGTCCGGCGCCAGGACGCGATGCGCCTCAGTGACGATCCCGGCGGGGTCGGCGGAGTACTGCAGCACGCCGTGGCAGTAAACCAGGTCGAATGATTCGCTGTCGAGGGGCAGGCGGGTGCCGTCCTCCAGCCGCAGGTCGCCCTTGAGGCCGGAGGCGGCGAAGTTCTGCCGCGCCAGGTCGAGCGCCGTCTCGGAGATGTCGACGCCGGTGACTTCGGCGCCCCCCCGGGCGAAGCGCGCCAGGTCGGTCCCGACGCCGCAGCCGATCTCCAGCACCCGGCGCCCCCGCCAGCCGTTGAAGTCGACCAGCCGGGGAAGGTAATCGAGCTTCTCGAAGCGGTAGTCGTCGAGCTCGCGGAAAAAACCGGCCGACCCCTGCGGCTGGGTCGTCATCTCCAGGTCGTGCAGCCGCTCGTTCCAGTAGGCGCGCACCCGTTCGTTCAGATCGGCGGTCGAAGTGGCGTTCATCGGGCTGCCTCCTGCTTCGCGTACGGCGCGAAGGTGAGGCGCAGTCCTGCCTCGAACTCGGTGCCGGCCCGGAAGCCGAGATCGCGGGCCGCGGCGGAGGTGTCGAAGGCGTTGTCGTTGGCGAAGAACGCCAGGCTGCGCCGCGAGAACGGCGGCTCCACACCGAGCGGGCTGAAGACGGTTTCGGCGGCCATGCCGAGAAGGTAGGCGAGGCCGCGCGGCAGCGCCAGCCGGGGGGACGGCGCCTCGAGGACCCGGGCGAAGGTGTCGACCATCTCGCGCAGCGACAGGGAGCGCGGGCCGGCGATGATGTAGGTCCGGCCGAGGGCGCTCTCCGGCGCCTCCGCCGCCACCAGGTACGCTTCGATCATGTCGTCGATATAGACCGGGTGGCGCAGATTCAACCCCTTCCCGACGAAGAAAAACTGCTTCTTGCGCAGCGCCCGCGCCAGCTTCGCCGTGCGGGGGCAACCCGGTCCGTACACCCAGGCGGGGCGCAGCACGATGATCGGCAGCCCGGCCGCGGCGGCCTCCCGGAGCGCCGTTTCCTCGCCCGCCAGCTTGGTCCGCTCGTAGGGGCTCTGCGGGCTCTTGGGGGAATCCTCGCCGGCGGGGGGGGTGGCGACGTGGCCGAAGATGCCGACGCTGCTGGTGTGCACCAGGCGCCGCACGCCGCGGCGGGCGCAGGCGCCGACGAGATCGGCGACCGCCTTGACGTTGACCGCTTCGAACTCCGCCTCGCCCGCGTGCACCTCGAGGTGGACCGAGGCGAGGTGATAGACGGTGCGCACAGAGTCGAGCAGTTCCTCCAGGCGGGCGGTCTCCCTGAGGTCGACCTGGTGGTAGTCGATCCCGGCGCCGCGCATCGCCGGCGGGTTGGCCTGCACATCGATCGCCCGCACATTCAGGCCGAGCGAGGTGAGACGTTTCGTCAGGTGGCTGCCGATGAATCCGGCGGCCCCGGTGACCAGGACGGGGGCCGCGCTCATGACGCCGGCTTGTCGGCGGCGACGGCGACGGCGTAGCCGCCCCGTCCCGGGATGAAGACGTCGAGCGCCGAGAAGAGGCGCATGAACGGGTAGATCAGCCGGTACATCTTGTACGCCTTCCGCACCGCCCGCAACTGCTCGGAGGTGGTCGGGGCGATGGTCCCGGCCGGCACCTCCGGCCCCCCCTTCTGGCGCGACAGGATCTTCACGTAGGCGAAGTTGATGATCAGCTCGGCGAACTCGGTGAAGAAGCGCGAGTAGGCGCCGCAAGCGCGCGGCACCAGCCCGACGGAGCGCATCATCGCCTCCAGCTCCCCGGTCCGGTAGCCCTGCACCACGTGACCGTACGACGCGGGCGTCATGCCGAGCCAGTTCTTCATCCTGGCGACCGGCAGCCGGGTATCGCCGTTCGGCGTGGTGATGATCGCCATGCCGCCCGGAGCGGTCACGCGGACGATCTCCCGGTTGACCGGCTCGAGGTTCTCGAGGTGCTCGTGCACGTCGATCATCACCACCTTGTCGAAGGCGCCGTCCGGCACCGGTATGTGATCGGTGGCCGCCTTGTGCACCGTCTCGCCGAGGAAGTCGCTCATCTCGTTGAGGCCGTGCAGCTCCAGGTCGGCCCAGGTCCACTGCCCGCCGGCGGCGCGGAAGTGCCAGTTCATGGCGCCGTTGTTGTCGCCGTTGGTCACCAGCAGGCAGCGCGATCCGTCGAGCGGCCCCAGCAGGCGGAGCAGCATCTGCACCTTCTGCTTCTTCTTGAGAGACTTGTCGAACATGCGCAACTGCCAATCGGTCAGTTCATCGCGCGACGTCTTCTGATCCGCGCTCATCGGGCAAGCTCCTCAATGACGGCCTCGCGTTCACCTCCGCGCCGCGCCAGGCCGTCGACTGACAATTCGAGGTTCATCATGCACCACAGGCGGTGCGCGTGGTTCTCCCGTCCCCGCAGGTGTTCGTCGATCAGCCGCGCGACCTCCCGTGGCTCGAACCAGCCGCGTTCCCGCAGCCGGCGCTCGTGCAGCAGATCGAGAAGGAGCGGCTTGAGCGGCCCGCGCAGCCAGTTTTTCATCGGGATGCTGAACCCCTCCTTGCCGCGTCCGAGAATCTTCGCGGGGAGGAGGTCGGAAAAGGCATCCCGGAGGATCTTCTTGGAGGTGTCGCCCTTAAGCTTCCACGCCGCCGGCAGCGCGAAGGCGTATTCGACCAGCTCGTGGTCGAGGAACGGCACCCGCGCTTCCAGCGACACCGCCATCGACATGCGGTCGACCTTGACGAGGATATCGTCGACCAGGTAGCCGGTGACGTCGGCGAACAGCCGGCGCTGCAGCCCCTCGTAGCCGAGCGCCGCCCCTTCGGCGAGGCGCTCCCTATAGTATGCGAACGGATCGTGCTGCGCGAGGGCGTCACGCAGGGCGGGGGAATAGAGGGCATCGCGCGCCTGCGGGTCGAGGAAGATCCACCAGCGGGCGTGCTCCAGATCGGCCGGCCGCCGCACCCCTTCGACGAAGCGCTTCGCCTTGTTGACCAGCCCTTTCTTGCTGCTGGTCGGCGGGACGCGGTCGACAATGCGGTCGAGGAGGCGCCAGGCGAAGCTGCCGGTGAGCGGCTGCAGCCGTCGCGCCAGGCGGTCGGCCCGGTAGTGGTCGTAGCCGGCGAACAGCTCGTCGCCGCCGTCTCCCGACAGCGCCACCGTCACCTCGCGTCGCGCCAGCGACGCGATCATGTAGGTCGGGAAGGCCGAGACGTCGCCGAACGGCTCGTCGAAGTAGCCGGCCAGCTTGGTCGCCAGGTCGACGATCGACGGGGTGACCAGCTCTTCCTTGTGGGTGGTGCCGTAGCGCTCCGCCAGCAGCCGCGCATAGGGGAGCTCGTTGTAGGAGCGGTCGGCGAAGCCGAGGGAGAACGACCGCACCCGGCCGGGGGTCTCCCGGCTCATCAGCGCCACGATGATGCTCGAGTCGATGCCGCCCGAGAGGAACGCCCCGAGCGGCACGTCGGCCATCAGGCGCCGCTTCACGGCAAGCTGCATCAGGCGACGCAGCTCCTCCGCCCCCTCGCGCGGGGTCGATGGAGCGTTGGCGGCGGGACGGGGACGCCAGTAGCGATCGACCCGCGGCGCGGCGTTGCCGCCCCGCTCGTACAGAAGGGCGGTCGCCGCCGGCACCTTGCGCACGCCGCGGACGATGCTCTTCGGGGCCGGCACGTACTCGTAGGTCAGAAAGTCGTCGACCGCCTCGAGGTCCCAGTCGACCGGCACCGACGGCGAGGCGATGACGGTCTTCAGCTCCGATCCGAACACCACCCCCTCCGGCCCCTCGTAGACGTACAGCGGCTTGATGCCGAGACGGTCGCGGGCCAGCAGGAGCCGCTGGTTCCTGGCGTCGAAGACGGCGAGGGCGAACATGCCGTTGAAGCGCCGCACGCAGCCGGGACCCCACTCCTCGAAGCTATGCACGATCGCCTCGGTGTCGCTGCGGGTCCGGAAGGTGTGGCCGCGCTGCTGCAGCTCGCGCCGCAGCTCCTCGTGGTTGTAGATCTCGCCGTTGAAGACGACCTGCACCGTGCCGTCCTCGCCCGACATCGGCTGGCTGCCGCCTCCCGGGTCAATGACCTGAAGCCGCCGCATGCCGATGGCGAGCGGCCCCTCGACCCAGTGCCCTTCCTCGTCCGGGCCGCGGTGGGTCATGGCGGCGGTCATGGCGCGCAGCACCGCGAGGCGGGCGGGGCGGCCCGAGACCAGGTTCCAGTAGCCGGCGATTCCGCACATGGCTAAACGACCGTCCGGCTCGCCGTCTTGGGCACGACCTGTTCGAGGAGCCGCTGCAGCCGCTCCATGTAGACCTGTTCGCTGTAATCCTCGCGGGCGAGGCGGGCCGCTCCCTGCGCCAGCATGCGGGCGTAGTCGGGATCGCTCAGGACGCGCTGCAGCCCCTCGGCGATGGCGGCCGGATCGGGGGAGACCAGCGCGGCGCTCGACGGGTCGAACACCTGGGTGTGGGAGCGGATGTTGGTAGCGACGATCGGTTTGCCGGCGCGCAGGTACTGGTAGACCTTCAGCGGCGTGTTGGTGCCGCGCGAGCGGGTGGTCACCAGGATATCGGCCAGGCGGAGGTAGTGAAAGACCTCGCGCGGCGGCACCGCCGGCACGAAGACGACGCTTTCTTCCACCCCGGTGGCCGCGGCGCGGGTGCGCAGCCGTTCGATCTGCCGGGCCGTCCCCCCGACCAGCACCACGCGAACCCCCCTGTTCCCGTCCAGCAGAGGCAGGGCGTCGATCAGCAGCCCGAGCCCCTGGTACGCCTCCAGGGTGCCGGTATAGAGCACCACGGTGCGCCCCTCGAGCCCCAGGCGGGCCCGCATCGCCGCCAGCAGGGCCGGGTCTTCCGCCGGCGGATCGAAATCGAGCGTGTTCTCGATCAGGGAGAGCGGCTTGCGGTAGCCGGTGGCAAGGACGTGATCGCGCAGCTCCGGGCAGATGGCGATGACGCCGGCGGCGCTGTTGAGCGTGAAGCGCTCCATGGTGGTGAACAGCGCGGTGACCGGTCCCCAGTTGTACCTGCCGAAGTTGGAGAACTGCTGGGGCAGACTGGAATGCATGTCGTAAAGATGCGGCGTGCCGCTGCCGCGCGCCAGCCACGCGCCGATCGTGCCGGCCTCCTCGTGGGTGTGCAACAGGTCGTACCCTCCGGCGCGGAACAGGCGCCGGGCGGTCAGGAAAAAGGGAAGGTCGAGCGCCAGCTTCTGCAACGAAGGCCCGATGCCGACGTCATGGACCAGCGGCGGGCAGGCGGTACGGTGGTAGGTCAGCCCGTCGAGATCGGGCGACTCGCCGAACGGGTAGGTGACCAGATCGATCGAGTGCCCGAGCCGCAGCAGGGCGCGGATGCGGTGCAGAACGCTGAACGGTGTGCCGCGCGGCCGGAAGAACGGCTGCGGCGCGAGCATCAGAATGCGCAGTGGACCCCCCTGAGCCGGCGATCCTCGCTTGTCGTCAGGATCGCGGCAATCTCTTGCGGGCTAACGGTTTATCAGCCGGGGATCATACCACGCCGGCGCCGGCGGACGAGCAGCACGGCGAGCAGGGCGCACCCGAGGTACGAATAGAGATCGCGCAGCCCCTCCTGATGCCGGTGCAGCTCGCGCACCCGGATGACGCCATCCCCGTAATCGCCGCGCAGCGACACCACGTCGCCGACGGCGAGCGCCGTCGCGGCGACAGCATCGCCTCCGTGAGTCCCACCCGCGTACTCCAGATGGAACCGCCGGCCGTTGAACGCCTCCACCTCGAGCGGCTCGACACCGATGATGCGATCCCGATCGAGCGCCACCGGACGTCCTTCGAATCGATCCGGGCGGGTGACGAGCTGCATGCCGTAGACGTTGCTCTCGATCAGGCGCTCACGGGTCGCCGCGACGGTCGTCATGACGATGGCGGCGCAACCGGCCGCCAGCAGCCAGGGGAGCGGCCGGCGGAGAAACGCCGCGGCCGGGAGGCGCGGCCGGTCCGGAGCATTCACCACGGTCACTTCGGCGGGGCGGGGCCGCGCCGGCGGATCCCCGGTCGGCCCGGCGACCGGCCCGGGCCGGTCGAAGCGGTCGAACGCCAGGCCGAGCAGCAGAAGCAGCGACAGGATCGCCAGCAGGTGGTTGAAGAGGCTCTCCGGCCAGAAGAGCGACCACGTGGTCTCGCGCAGCGAGACCGGGTAGAGCCACAGAACGCCGTTCCCGAACCGGGTCTGGGCGGCGTCGAGAAGGTGATGGAGAAGCACGGCCGCATAGAGAATCCCCCAGGTGCTCCAGGGCCGGCGCGCAAAGGCGGCGATGGCGGCGGTTACGGCGAGCAGAACGAACGGCGTATGCCACGGGATGAGCCAGGTGGAGAGAGCGACCGGGTCGACAGCGAAAATCGTGGTGACGGCGCGGCGGACGATCCAAGCGAGATCCGGCAGGGCCCCCCCCAGCAGGATCAGGATCAGCCGATCGCGCCGGGTTGTCCCCCGCAAAGCGATGTAGCTGGTGCCGAGGTGGGTGAGCAGGTCGGGCATCGGGCCTTCTCCGTGCCGGCCGCTAGCGGGCGCCGGGGGCGCCGTTGGTCGCGCCGCTCTTGCGGGTCAGGATCGATTCGTAAATGGCGACGGTGGCGTCGATCATCACCTCGCGGGAAAAATGCGCCCGCGCCCGGGCCGCCGAGCGCCGGCCGAACAGCTCCGCCTTCTCCGGGTCGTCGAGGAGCGTGATGATTGCGGCCGCCAGGGCGTCGGAGTCGTGGCAGGGGACCAGCAGGCCGGTCTCGCCGTCGACGACGACCTCCCGGTTGCCGCCCGCCGCCGTCGCCACCACCGGCAACCCGCACGCCATCGCCTCGATGAGGCTGTTGCTCACCCCTTCCGGAACGGTCGACGGTTGCACGTACAGGTCGATGTCGGCATAGGCGTCGGCCGGCCGGGCGACCTCCCCGCGCAACTCGACCCGATCCTCCATCGCGAAGGCGCGAATCGCCTTTTCCACCCGGGGGCGCAGGCTGCCGTCCCCGGCCAGCAGCAGACGGGTGCCGGGATGGCGCTTAATGATGCGCGGCATTGCCGCGATCAGTCCGACGTGGTCTTTGTCGGTCTCCATGCGCGCCACCATCCCGAGCGTGACGCCGGCGCCGCGCCTCCATGGCCGGCGGCGCTCGGCCAGCGGCGTGTAGGGGGAGAGATCGAGCCCGTTCGGCACGACGGTAATGCGGGAGGGGTTGACTCCGTACTTGACCAGATCGTCCCTGCCCGAGGCGGAGTTGGAGATCACCAGATCGCACAGCGGCGCCATCAGCACCTCGGTGACGTAGCGCGGCCAGCCCGGCACCCCGGTGGAGCGCAGCGACGAGATCAGAACGCCGGGGCGGGTCCGCAGGCCGGCGAGCCGGCCGTAGAAGTTCGGCAGGAACATGAAGGAGTGCAGAACGTCGAGGTGCCGGGCACGCAGCAGGGCGGCGAGGCCGCTGGCCGGCGCCAGATCCCAGCGCCAGCGCCGCGGGATCAGGTGCAGGGGAATGCCGGCCGCCTGCAGGGTCGAGGTATGCGGGCCGCCCGGCGTCAGGGTCACCACCTCGACGCTCCAGCCGATCCGGTCATGGAGGCCGAGCGCCAGCTCGATGCACTGGCGCTGCGCCCCGGCGAGCTCGAGATCCTGGGTGACGAGGAGCGCCGATCGCATCAGGCCTGGCCGCTCGCCTGCCGCAGCGGCGGTGGATCGATCCGGGCGCGGAACCACAGCTCGAGCACCAGCGCCGACCATATCTCGTTGGACAGATCCCGGGCCCCGCGCAGATGCGAGGCGAGCAGGCGATCGAGACCGGCCGGGTCGAGCACGCCGCGCTGCCGGGTGCGGCGGTCGGCGAACACCTCGCGCGCCCAGCTCTGCAGATCGCCCCGCAGCCAGGTGCTCAGGGGAATGCCGAACCCCTGCTTGCGGCGCGACCGGATCGCCTCGGGCAGGCGATCGGCGAAGGTCTCCTTGAGCACCAGCTTGCCCCTGCCGTGGCGCAGCTTCAGATGGGTCGGCATGCGGAAGGCGAGCTCCAGCACCTTGTGATCGAGCAGCGGCACGCGCAGCTCGAGCGAGTGAAGCATGCTGGTGCGATCCGATTTCACCAGGATGTCGTCCGGGAGATACGACTCCATGTCGACCCGCTGCAGGCGCGCCACCTCGTCGTGCGCCGGCTGCGCGGCGTGCAGGTCGCGGATGCGCTCGTAGGGATGGTGCGCCGCGGTGGCCTCCCGGAACGCCCGCGTCAGCAGCCACGGCCGCGTCGAGACGTCGACGCTCCCCATGATCTCCGCATAGCGATCGGCAGGCGGCAGGGTGAGGAAACGGAGCAGCCCCTTGCCCCGGACCCATTCGGGGACCCGCCTCTCGATCGGCCCCAGGAGCAGGCGGCGCGCCGCCAGCGGCACCAGGTCGGCCCTCCCCAGGGTGCGCGCCAGGGGATAGGCGTCGTAACCGGCGAACGCCTCGTCGCCGCCGTCGCCCGACAGGCAGACCTTGACGTCGCGCGCGGCGACCTGGGCGATGTGGCTGCATGGGATCGCGGAGGAGTCGCCGAACGGCTCGTCGAAGTGCGCGATCAACGAGGGCACGTCCGCCACCGTCTGCGCTTCGAGCACGTACTCGGTGTGGCGCGTGCCGTAACGCTCGGCCACCTGGCGCGCGTACGGCAGCTCCGACATGTCGCTCTCGCGGAAGCCGACCGAGAAGGTGCGCAACGGTTCCCCGGCCTCGGTGCTCGCCAGCGCCACCATCAGGCTGCTGTCGATGCCGCCCGACAGCAGGGCGCCGACCGGGACGTCGCTGCGCATATGGATGCGCACCGCCTCGCGCAGCGTGGCGTCGAGCTCCTCCCGCCACACCTGCGGAGGGCGCTCCTCGACCCCCTCCGGCAGCGACCAGTAGCGGCGCAGCTCCATGCCGTCCTCGGTCACCATCAGGGTGTGGGCCGGCGGCAGCTTCAGGATCCCTTCGTAGCAGGTGCGCGGCCCCGGCACGTAGAGCAGCGTCATGAACTCGTTGAGGGCGACCGGGTCAGGCTCCCGCGGCACCGCGGGGTGGGCGAGCAGGCCCTTCAGCTCGGAGGCGAAGGCGAACAGCCGGCCGGCGCGGGTGTAGTAGAGCGGTTTGATGCCGACCCGATCGCGCGCCAGCAGCAGCCGGCGCTGCTTCGGGTCCCAGAGAGCGAAGGCGAACATGCCGCGCAGATCGCGGACGCAGTCGGCCCCTTTTTCTTCGTAGAGGTGCAGGATGACCTCGGTGTCGCTGCGGGTCGACAGGGGATGCCCGCGCGCCGCCAGCTCGTCGCGCAGCTCCAGATAGTTGTAGATCTCCCCGTTGAAGACGATCCAGGAGGGGCCATCGACCGTGGTCATCGGCTGGTCGCCCCCTTCCAGATCGAGGATCGCCAGGCGGCGGTGCGCCAGCCCGGCGGGGCCGTCATCGAACAGGCCCGACCCGTCCGGGCCGCGATGCCGCAGGACGGCCCCCATCGCCTCGAGCAGACGCCGCTCGGCGGGGCGGCCATCCAGGTTGAAGAATCCGGCAATGCCGCACATGGTGGGGACTCCAGCGGTTCAGGGGCCGATTTCAGGGGGGCAAAAGATAACGCAGGCGTAGCGGCCGTGCAAGTCGGGCATCGACGCAAGCCGGTGATTTGCTATAAGTTGTAAACATGACACCGGGGGACTCGCCGACCCGCCCGCTCTTCGGGAGATTCCTCTCCCTGCCCTGGGCCGCGGTGGTGTGGGGTCTCAACACCCTCTTCCTCGCGGTGACCATCGTCTACCCTTACGTGCCGGACAACCGGCGCGGCTCCGGTATCCTGCTGGCGCTCGGCTCGTTTCAGTTCGAGAAGAACTTCGCCACCTTCTGGGAGGGACTCTGCCTGCTGCTGGTCGCTCTCCTCGCCTGGCAGCGATACCTCGAGGCCGGCGACGCGCCGTCGCCGGAGAGGCACTCCTGGCTCGGTCTCGCCCTGCTCGCCGCCGGCCTGTCGCTCGACGAGCTCGGCTCGCTCCACGAGCGGGCCAAATACGTCTTCTCCCCCTGGACCGGGTCGGACGGCATGATCAACCTCGTCCCACTCGCGGTTCCGGCCGTGCTGATCGTCGGCTTCACGCTCGAGCGGATGCTGCGCCTTGCCGATCGGCGTCGTTTCTGGCTGACGTTCGTCGCCTGCGGGGTGCTCGGCTCGGTCGTCGTGCAGGAGAAGCTGGAGCATGCCGTGCACTGGCCGTCCTGGTTCGAGGGGTTCCGCTACGGCATCGAAGAGGGGACCGAGTTGTTCGGCATCTTCCTGCTCCTCGCGGTGGTGGTGCGCGGCGCGTCGCCAGGCAACGGGCGGATCCGCGCCGCGGCTCTGCTGCCGTCCGGCGAGGCGCTGCGCGGCATGCGGGGCGGGGTGACCATCCTGACGCTGCTGGGCGCATTGCCTCTGGCCCTCGTCACCGTCATGACCCTCGAGGTGACGGAGAATCGCGGTATTCCCTCGGCCTGGATCCCGTTCGTCCTGCTCAGCATGGCCGCCATCGCGGCGTGGCGGCGGAGCGAGCGCAACGCGACCGGCGCGCGGCGCTATGCCGTGATCGCCGCCGTCGCTTTCTTCTTTGCGCTCGACCAGATCATCGTGTTCCAGCGGGTGGTCGATATGCAGTTGATTCGCGGCCGGGTCGAGGTCCTTGCGTTTCCGCTGCTCGCCGTGCTCTGCCTGGCGGTTCCGGCCCTCCGCACCGGCCGCAACATGATCCTCGCCGGTGCGCTTCTCTTGCTGACCCCGCTTCTGGCTTTCCCCTGGGAGACGGTGCCGCGGCTCGTCCTGCCGCTCCAATGCCTGGGGATTTTCCGCCTGCTGGTCGCGGCGTACGATCAGGACCGCATCGGGGGGACATGATCGCCAACCGCACCGAGGCGGCATGATGACGAGGTGGTGGCGGGCTGCCGGGTGGCGCATCCTCGCCTGGCGCGACGGATCTCCCAGCTTCGCCGACTATCGGCTGCTGCTCCGCCAGGAGAAGATGTCGAGGGCGGAACTCGACGCCCTGCGGCGGGACAAGGCCCGGCGGCTGGTGGCGGCCTGCCTGCGCGACGTTCCCTACTACGGCGACCTCATGCGCGTCGCCGGCATCCGCGCGGAGACGGTCGACGGCCCGCGCGCCTTCGAGGTCCTGCCGCTGCTCGATAAGGCGACCATCCGGGCGCAGCAGTCGCGCCTGCTCAACCGGTCGGCCGTCCCCTCGTCCTACAAGGCGCATACCACCAGCGGCTCGACCGGCATGCCGCTCGACTTCTACCGCGACCACCACTACGACAGCGTCGCCAATATGGCGGCGAACATGCGCTCCTTCCGCCGCATGGGATGGCGGCCGGGCGACGCGCTGGCCCGTTTCTGGTCGATCGACAAGGAAGCTCCGCTCTATGCCGGCGTGACCGGCCGCCTGCGCCGCCAACTGCGGCGCTGGTTGTCACCGCCCGACATCACCTTCAGCGCCTACGCCTCCTCGCCGGCCGACATGGCAGGATGGGTGCCCCGCCTGCGCCACTTCCGGCCGCGCTTCCTGTACGGCTACGCCACCATCCTGACCCTGTTCGCCAACTACCTGCATGCGAACGGGGTCCGCATCGAGGGGGTGCGGGGGATCGCCAGCACGGCGGAGGCGCTGATGCCCGATCACCGGAATCTCCTGAAGGAGGTTTTTCCGGGGTGCGTGGTCGTCGATATCTACGGCGCGCGGGAGATCCCCGGGATCGCGTCGGAGTGCCGCCTCGGCGCGATGCACATCAACGACGATCTGGTTCACGTGGAACATCTGGCGGTGCCGGGAGAAGAGGGGAAGCACCGTCTGGTGGTGACGGCTCTCGACAACACGCTGTTTCCCTTTATCCGTTACGACATCGGCGACTACGGATCGCCGCGGCCCGATCCCTGTCCCTGCGGCCTCGCCTTTCCCGCCATGCAGTGGGGGGTCGGCAAGATCCTCGATTCGTTCATCTCGCCGGCCGGGAAGATCATGTACGGGGGCTGGTTCGAGGGGCTGATGTACCGCGTCAGGGGGGTGCACGCCTACCAGTTCCGGCAGAAGAGCCCGACCGACATCGTTCTTTATATCGTCCCGACCAACGATTTTGACGATTCCAGCGGCCGGCACCTCGCCGCTGTCGAGGAGAAGATCCACAGTGAGTTCAGCCGCGAGGCGATGCTGCGGGTCGAGCGCGTCAAGTCGATCCCGCTGACGCCGGCCGGCAAGCACCGCTTCGTGGTCTCGGAGGTGCGCAATCCGGTGCTGCAGCCGCCGGGAGACGGGGCGCCGGCCGGGGGATCCGCCTAACGATCGGCGCCGGTAAGCCGCAGGGCGCAGCGCGCCTCACCGTCCGGCGGCGCGGGATCGAACAGCGTGATCTCGTACCCGGGGCGCTCGATGGTCCGCACGGCGGTGAAGCAGTCGTTGAGCGTCTCGACGTAGGCATTGAACCCGTCAACCTGCCAGGGCCGGCACGACACCAGCCAGAAGCGGCCTCGGTGCGCCCCTTGTGGCGGGGCGGCGCCCGGTGCGATCGGTTCGAGCTTCGTGGTATCCCAGTTGATCGCCGGGCCGCCGTTGTAGTAGTCAAAGGCGCGCTTCCCGCCCGCCCCGAAGACCAGCGGCTCATCCGGAGCACGGTTATTCCGCAGCACGCGCGCCGCGCCGCGGTTGTCCTCCTTGGCGTAGCGCGGATCGGCGTAGTGGTTCCACAGCGACACCGACCACAGGAGCAGCACGGCGGCCGGCAGCGCGAGAGCGGCGCCGCGGCGCTCGAGGGTCCACGCAACTCCCGCGGCCAGCAGCACCATGAAGGCGGGAAAGGCGCCTGCCGCGTAGCGGACGTTGAAGGCGATCTGCGTCACCAGGGCGATGGCATAGGCGCCGAGCAGGGGAGTGAGCAGGCAGGCGAGGATCAGCCCGGCGCGGGCCGGGGAGCGGCGCCACAGCGACAGCAGGCCGAGCAGCGTCAGGATCCCCAGCACCGCCGAGGCGATCAGAACCTGCGGCCAGGTTCCCCGCAGTGCCTCGAGGCTCGAGTTTTCATGCAGATCGCGGTTGGTCGGACCGAGCGAAAAGCCGACGCCGAAGGTGTACCCGGCGTAGGCGAGGTGAGCCGGCCTGACCGCGCGCGAGTACCCCGCTTCCAGTTGGGCGGTCGCTTCGCCGGTGCCGGGGGTTCGTCCGGCGGTCCCCTCGGTGTGGCTGTAGGCATGAACGAGCCAGGGGACGAAAACGATGCCGATCAACAGCTGGGCGGCCACCCAGCGGCCGGCCCGCCGCCGCCAGGCGCCGGACATCAGCCACCAGAGGTTCTGACCGACGATGACGAAGACCGCTCCCACGAACGAGAAGAGCAGCAGCAGGGACGCCGCGACGTACCCCGCCAGATCGCCGCCGCGGCCCTCGCGCGCGAGCCGATCGGCGTAGAGCAGGGAGAGGGCCGCCAGGAGCAGGGCGAGGCTGACGTAACGGCCTTCCTGCGAGTACCAGATGGCGAAGGGGGAGAGGGCGGTCAGGACCGCTGCCAGGGCGCCCGCGGCGGGACCGCCGAGGAGCGCCGTGCCGAGGAAGTAGGCGACCGCCACCAGGGCGACGCCGAACACCACGGAGGGAAAGCGGATCAACCGCTCGTCGGCATCGACCGACACGAACGGCGCCAGGATATGGAAGTAGAGCGGTCCGTGGCGATTGAAGAGCTGCGAGCCGTGATCACCGGCGGCGATCTGATCGGCGACCTTCACCGACAGCACCTCGTCGAGCCACAGGCTCTGGTCGCCGAGCTGGTAAAGGCGCATGCCGCTGGCGAGCAGAAGGGCGAAACAGAGAGCGTACAGCCAGAGATTCCGGCGGCCGTCGTGCAGGAGAGTGTCTCCTCCTCCCGTGGCGTTCACCGGCCGTTCGGAGCGCGCGGCATGGAGCGCGGAGAGCGCTGCCTGAGGAGCAGCCCGCAGGCGAGCAGCAGGAAGGTTGTCATGGCGAAGCCGAGGGCGAGGACGAGGTTGGGACGGTGGGCCCAGAAGGGGTAGGACAGGGTATCGATCCCCTCCCCGAAGCCGAGTCCCTGCAGCATCACCCGCAACCGCTCCCCCCCGGGGAACTTGGCCCAGTGGAAATGGCGGACATCCCGGTAGTCGAACATCCCGGGCGTGTACCACGGTGGCGCCTGCTGGGTGATCAGGGAGGGGGCCTCCGCCAATTCGTCGGTTGTGGCGGGGAGGCCGGCGGCGTTCTCGAACACGACGCCGAGCAACGGGTCGGCGACGATCCATCGCCCGTCGATTTCGACCTCGACGAAGGCGGTCACGTAGGTCTTGTATCCAATCTTGGGATCGTCGAGGCCCTTTTCGTTAAACAGATAAGTGAGGCGAGACGGAATCCCGTCCATCCGCAGGAAGGTCAGCAGCAGCCGGGACTTATTACCGCAAAATCCTCCATAGCGGACGACCTCCAGAGGGCGCGCACGGAGGAAGCGGTACAGCGGGTTGATGTAGCCGACGCGCCCTGTTGTCTCTCCCTGGGGAAGCGTGGCGATGAACTGGGTCAGCGCCCTCGTGCGCGCCAAGGGATCACCGGAAGAGGTCAGAGCTGGTCGACCGGCGAGGAAATCCCTGAGCTGCCTCTGCTCGAGAACATAGTCACCCAGGTAGTAGAGGGTCCCCAGAGCGGTAAGACACGCGCCAGCTAGAAGTCCTCTGGACAGGACCCGCGATGTAAGCATGCATGAACCCGTATGTCGGATAGTTCGAGGACATCCCGACAGACATTACTCAAGCCCGGTGTCAGGACCTGAGGTGGATGATAACATGCGAGAATGGTCGCCGGCGCATCGGCTGGAACGCATTCCCCGGCACGTTACGAGTGAGTGCCGGCTCGGGACGCGGGAGGGCGAGGCGGTGGGCGCCTGGAGCCGGAGCCGGGCGCCAGGCGACCGGTCCGATACGTCGAATCTGTAATTCGATTTGCATGAATGTAAAAGAGACGACCTGGGCAAGGCGGTGATTCCGCGATATCCTCCACGTTGCCCGGTCTCCATCCCGGCACGGTTCTCGCAAAGGAGGCCGGCGGGGATTGTTGAAGGACAGGCGCAGACCGGCGTCAGCACCGACGTTGGGTGAGTCAGGGGAGGAATCCACATGACTGTTGAACTGACGGGGGCACGGACTGATTGTGTTCAGTGCCGGCGGCCGTCTCCACACGACCGAAGAGATATTGGCGGCTTCGTCCGCCACGCTCTGATCATTCTGCTCGGGATACTGATTCTGCCCGTCGCGGCGACACCATCCCTTGGCGCCGATTGGTTCTTCTCCAGTTGTCCCAACGGCGGAACCGGGACCCAGGACGACCCGTGGTGCATCCAGAACGAGCATAGTGGCGGAGGTAAGACGAGCTTCGCTTTCCTGACAGATGGGAACAGTCCGGCGACCCCCGATGCGGGGCCGGGTGACACGATTCACCTCTGCTGCAATGAGCCATGCAACGAAGCTGGATTCGGGGCCAACTCCTGTGTCTACCGCGTCGAGCCGAGCGGAACGTGTGACAGCCATCCCTACTGGATCTCTCCGCAGGTGGACGGCATCACGATTCAGACGTACTGCACCCCGACCCGCGATGCGGCCAACTGTGCCACCGTCCGCATCTCTGGCGATCTCAACGATAACTGTAAATACGACACCGGAGAACTCGACCACTTCCTGGACAATGAGGATGTCGGGACATCCTGTGATCATGCCGGCAGCGGCAACGGCGATAACTGGACGATTCAGGGTGCGCCGGGGGACCTGCTCGCCTTTTCTGAGGCCGGGAACCACATGTTCAACATGGATGGCAACGCGCGTGGTTGGGGCGGATGGGTATTCGATTACATTGATGGGAGCCATGCAACCGGCGGGAAGATGCTGAACCTGAACAGCGAGGATGGGACTTATGGTTGTCCCGATAATGAGTGGGACATGGTCCGTCGAGGCTGCGTGGGAACGAAAGAGGGACACATGTTCAAGTACTCGAAACTTACCGGACCGCTCACTGTCAAGCGATCGAAGTTCCACGACTCCTGCGGTCTCACTGATCGCGGCATCCGGGCGTTTGCGAACCCCGCCGCCGATGTTCTTTTCGAGGACAACGAGATATACGATGTGCGTGCTGCCGACCCGCATGGCCCACTTGTTCGCGCGGATGGCGTCATGCAGGGCTCTTGGACGTGGCGAAGGAACTACCTCCATGACTCTGGCCCCATCATCTTCCAGGAAAATGGCCGCAATATTCTCATCGAAGATAATATCCTTGCCTGCCTCGGTGAAGAGCACGCCGACATCAACTTCAAAGAGTGGACTTGCGGCACTGCGATCAGAATCGTAAACGGCGATAGTTCGAGGAGCGGGTTCTTCAAATGCGACTCGGATGATCCGCCATTCTGCGCGCAGAACAATGTCATCATTCGCCGCAACATTATCTACGGCACTAACGGCTCTGGGTCCGATGGCTCGAGAGGCAACGCGAACTTTGAGGCTGGAATTATGGTTTCGCCCAGAAACGACGACGGTCTTCCCGTTGATTGCACCATTGAGAACAACATCCTCTGGAATGTGCGCGCCCGGTTCAGCAGCCGTGAACTTGCGCTACGCGCTGCGATCGGAGTTAATACCGAGGATGCCTCCTTCTGCACTATCCAGAACAACACGGTGTATAACAGCCGCCATGCTCTCACCATTCGTGGAGGGAGCAATCCGAACATCATTCGGAACAACATTTTTTCCAGCAACACCAGTGATAATCCGGAAGTGGGGATTCTCGCCGGGATACAGGTGTTTGCGAACAACAATATCTACGATGGCGGCCTGGGCGGCGATATCGTCGAGGGCCAGGGCACGTTCACCTGTGCGACTGTCGGCTCGTTTGGCGCGAGTAATATTTGTGCAGCGACATCTTTTGTCGACGTGAGCGACCCTGATCAAGCGAACTGGGATCTTCATCTCGACGAAGGTGATGCCGCTAATAGGGACGCAGGCAACGCCACCGGAGCCTCGGATGATATAGACCGGCAGGAGCGGCCTAACCCATCCGACGGTCTGATCGACATTGGCGCGGACGAAGTCTACGCGGGGCAGATCAACCTACCGCCGACCGCGTCCCTGACGCTTGCCCCCGTTCCGCCGATTGATGCCGGGAATATCTCCCTCTTGAAGGGAAGAAGCTGGACGATCACGCTGCAGGCCAATCGGGACCTGGTCAACATACCGGCACCCCTGACGTTCAAGGACTCAGGAGGGATCGACCATCCCATCGCCCTAGCGGGCAACCTGCCCGGCAGGGTGTTTACCGGGGCGTTTCTCGTTGACGCTTCGATCACCGAGGGCGCCGGTACCTTCAGCCTTGCCCCGGACGCCCTGGTGGACGCCGCCGGCAACAGTGGCAACGAGATCACCGCGGGCAAGAGCGTGATCATCGATCTGACGGCCCCCGCCGCGCCCGCCGGTGTGACCGCCGAGTAGAGATTACCGACCTGGATTGTCCACCAGGCTTTAGAGCTCGATGGCCCACGGGGTTCGGTCGGCATCGTTTCGCTGATGCACGGGGACGTATTCGTTGCGCCGCATCACGCGACAGCTTCAGGACAGCGTAACGATCCGGGCTTTCGGACGATCAGCGATTTCCGCATGCGCCGCCCCGCCAGTGCCTCCAGGTGTTTTGTGCAGGTGTTGAAGGTTTATCGCGAGGCCGGGATAGTGAAGGTGGGCCGGGTAGCAGTGGAGGGCACCAAGGTGAAGGCCAACGCCTTGAGGCACAAAGCTGATGAGCTACGGGCAAATGCGGGAGAAAGAGAGGGCACTCAAGCGCGAGATCCGGGAACTGCTGGACCGTGCCGAAACAGCGGACCTCGCGTCGTAACAGGCCCGGCTGGTCGGCGCAGCGTGCGGCGAAGTCAGCGTGAAGAAAAGCAGATGGGCCGCGATTGCCGCACCGATGAGGATCCAAGGAACACGCCAGTCTCGCACCAATTCAATATCCAACTGTACGGTGCGTCATTATCGCGGTCTGGTCGTAGCCGCGACTTCATCCCAAGGCAGACGTGCACTCGCCGATTCCAGTGATTGACGATCGTCGACGATTCTGGCGTTGAAAGGCTAACCATCCACCGTGCCGGCTGTGATATGGTTGCGCCTCATCTGCGTGTCCGTTTGCCAAGATGGTTCGACTATAGGAGTGTAGCCGTTAGGCGCGTGGATTCTCCTTAAAAACCACAGTCGATGGAGCAACATTGTCCTCAGAGCGGGTCTGCGCGGCGGATTATGGCTGGAATCGTGACATGGAAGAACGGACTTGTCTGAACGGACTTGTCATATGGGCACCTCCTTCTGTGGATTCGTCAATAACTTGGTTTGATCCCGATTCGTGGCCCCGCGTTTAGGCTCTTCGGAAAGCTCTGCATGATGGATTCCTGCGCATAATGGACTGGAAAAGACAACAGCATGCATCCACCGGGACGTGGAAATCCTATTTAGGAACAGCGTTCGTCGGGACGTCGATTGCCAGTCTAGTAACGGGATTTGCTCTGACCGTTGCCACCTTCGCGCTCAACAGGCATTGGACTTATTGGGATCTTTCAATTCTATGGGCCTATTTGCAGTTCCCTTTGTTGATTGTAGCAGCGATCGTAGCATTGGCGATTGGGACGGCACAAAAGTGG